>NZ_JBFAMX010000309.1:0-11582 GCF_040659615.1 Nonomuraea sp. NPDC049784 | reverse complement strand
GGCCTCGTCGGCCTGCTCCTCCTCGGCCTCCTCGTCCGGCTCCTCGCCGTCCTCAGCCTCGTCACGCTCACGCGACTTGCCGCGGCCACGGCCGCCACGCCTGCGGCGACGGCGCCGGCCGCCGCCTTCCTCCTCCTCCTGCTCGTCGGAGGTGTCGACGTCGGACTCGTCCTCGGTCACGGACTCGTCGACCGGCTCCTCGATCTCCTCGGGCTCGGGAGCGGGCTGCGGCGGCTCGGCCCGCCGGGAGGCGGCGGGCTTGGCCTTGCTGGGATCGGGCGCCTGGAACAGCGGCGCGAAGATGGCCGCCGGCCGCTGGAACATGGTGCCGGGCTCGTCCTCCCTGCGCACGGTCAACCCGAACGGGTCGGCGAGCAGGCTCGGGCGCACGGACTCCTCGTCGAGGTCCTCGCCCGCAGGTTCGTCGTCGAGCGGCTCGTCCTCGGGCAGGCCCTCCAGGATGTCCTCATCCTCGCCACCCGGCTCGGCGGCGGCCTCGCCCCCGGCGCGCGCCGCCTCAGGCGCGGTCACGACCTCACCGGCCGGGGCCTCTGCGCCTTCCTGCACGGCGGCCCGCTTGTCGGCCACCGCTCCAGCGGCCTCCTCGCCGACGGCGGGCGCCACGACTTCTTCCGGCTCCACCTTCTTGCGGGTCCTGCGCCGCTTCACGGGCTCGGCGGGCTCAGCGGGCGTCTCGCCTTCCGGGAGCACTCCCGTGGCCTCCGCCTCCGCCTCGGCCTTCTTCGTCGTGGTACGGCGCCGCGTCGTCGTGGCGGTGGACCGGGTCCGCGTGGCTCTCTTGGGCTTCTCGGCAACGGCGTCGGCAGCCGCCTCGGCCACGGCCGCCTCGACCGGGCTCTCGGGGGCGGCAGGCACACCGGCTACCGCCACTCCGGAAACGGCACCACCATCGGCCTCCGCCGCAGCGGCGGGAGCCGTACCGGCATCGGCAGCGGTCACGGCGGCGAAAAGTTCGGGCGCAGGCTCTCCGGCCGCACGCTGCGCGGCCTTGCTCTGCACCGCTTGCACATCCGCCACGGATGGCGCGGCCTGCGCGGCGGTAACGGTGACCGGAACGGAGGCCGGCTCCTCTGGCAGCTCCGGCGGGGGACCCGCGGGGCGGCTGGCGGAGCGGCGACGTGAGGTCACCTCGGGCTGTTCAGTTGTCTCCCCGTCAGGGCCAATGGCCCCGGCGTTGGGCTCGTTCTCGAGCATGCGGGCGCTCTCCCGTCAGCTCCCGGGCGCGTCGCCGCGCCGCGCAGGAGCCCTCGTGTCTCGTTGTCCGCCGGTGCCCCCGATGTAGGGGCGCCGGCGCCAAGTCCTGTCAGCGGTCGTGCCCCGCTCGCGCAGGGCGCTTCCTTAACCGGCGACGTGCTCACCCACCGGTCCCGCCTCGCCGCCGCGCGTCGTGTCGCGGTCCAGGCCGAGCGGGTCGGCAAGTTCACCGGTGCTGGCGTCGAGCGGCCCCTGCGCCAGCCTGGTCACCTCGGGGGGAACCGGCGGCGCGAAGTCAGCCACAAGGCGCAGCCCTGTGAGCACATCGTCGGGTCGAACGGCAGGCGTCATGTGCCGAACAACCATGCGCAGTATGACACACGGTCCTCCATGCACCTGAGCTGCAGTTCTGTCTGTTCCCTCGGACACCTTGAGCCCCAGGACGGCCTCCCGCGCGTCAAACCGGCGGAGACCCTTCTTGGTGAGGCGCTCGACCTCCACAGTGCCCTCCGCGAGAAACTTCTCCGCCGCCACCTCGGCGAGCTCGCGATCGGCACCGGGCAACCGCACCTCCCACTCGGAGATCTCCAAGCGGTCGGCCAGCGCCCCAGGACCCGCCTCCACAACGTCGAGCACATCGAGTCCAGGCGGCAGCGACCCATCAAGGCCCTGTTTGACCTGCTCGGGGTCACACTGTGTGGTGACACCGATCTCGAGGT
Source organism: Nonomuraea sp. NPDC049784 (assembly GCF_040659615.1). Taxonomy (NCBI): domain Bacteria; kingdom Bacillati; phylum Actinomycetota; class Actinomycetes; order Streptosporangiales; family Streptosporangiaceae; genus Nonomuraea; species Nonomuraea sp. NPDC049784. The sequence continues at coordinate 9,648 of NZ_JBFAMX010000309.1, read as the reverse complement.
ATTCGGCTTCGCTGGCGACGCCGGTCGGCGCCGCGCCCGCGTAGGAGATCTTCGGGTGGGGCGAGAAACCCGCGCTGTAGGCCACCGGAATGCCGGCACGGCGGACCGCTCTCTCAACGGCCCGCGAGATGTCGCGGTGGCTGGTGAAGCGCAGGCGGCCGCGCTTGGCGTAGCGCACGCGAAGGCGCTGCACCGTGGGCGCGGGCGGAGGCCCTTCGGGAACAGGTTTCAGAGCTTGTCGTCCTTCCCTTGTAAGAGTTCTTCGTCTCAGGATAAGCCGCCCCGGCCTATGGACGTGTACGCCGAGACACGGGCTGCCCACTGAGCGCGCTAGACCACCGTAAGAGGAAGGAGTTTCCGCCCTGTGGGCCCGATTTGAATTTCCGTGCCCATCGTCGGGCAGACGCCGCAGTCGTAGCAAGGAGTCCAGCGGCAGTCTTCGACCTCACCGCCGGAAACGGCCTCCTGCCAGTCCTGCCAGAGCCATTCGCGGTCGAGCCCGGCGTCGAGGTGGTCCCACGGCAGGACTTCGTTCTCCTCCCGCTCACGCGTGGTGTACCAGTCGACGTCGACGCCGGCCTTCTCGGTCGCCGCCATCCAGCGCTCGTAGGAGAAGTGCTCGCTCCAGCCGTCGAACCTGCCGCCGTCCTCCCAGACGGCGCGGATCACGGCGCCGACCCGGCGGTCGCCGCGCGAGAGCAGGCCCTCCACGATCGAGGGCTTGCCGTCGTGGTAGCGGTAGCCGATGGCCCTGCCGTATTCCTTGTCGCCTCTGAGCGAGTCACGCAGCGCCTTGAGCCGCCGGTCGACGGTCTCGTGGTCGGCCTGACCCGCCCACTGGAACGGTGTGTGCGGCTTGGGCACGAAGCCGCCGATGGAGACCGTGCAGCGGATGTCGCGGCTGCCGGTCGCCTCCCTGCCCGCCTTGATGACCTTCTTGGCCAGGTCGGCGATGCCGAGCACGTCCTCGTCGGTCTCGGTGGGCAGCCCGCACATGAAGTAGAGCTTGACCTGGCGCCACCCCTGCGAATAGGCCGTGGTGACGGTGCGGATCAGGTCTTCCTCGGTGACCATCTTGTTGATCACCTTGCGCATGCGCTCCGAGCCGCCCTCGGGCGCGAACGTCAGGCCGGAACGCCTGCCGTTCCTGGAGAACTCGTTGGCCAGGTCGATGTTGAACGCGTCGACCCTGGTCGAGGGCAGCGACAGCGAGGTGTTGGTGCCTTCGTAGCGGTCGGCCAGGCCCTTGGCGATGTCGCCGATCTCGGAATGGTCGGCCGACGACAGCGACAGCAGTCCGACCTCGTTGAAGCCGGACTCCTTGATGCCGTTTTCGACCATGGCCCCGACCGTGGTGATCGAGCGCTCCCGCACCGGACGCGTGATCATGCCGGCCTGGCAGAACCTGCAGCCGCGGGTGCAGCCGCGGAAGATCTCCACGCTGAACCGCTCGTGCACCGTCTCGGCCAGCGGGACCAGCGGCTTCTTCGGGTAGGGCCACTCGTCGAGGTCCATGACGGTGTGCTTGTGCACCCGCCACGGCACGTCGGCCCTGTTGGGTGCGACGCGCTTGATGCGACCGTCCGGGTGATAGTCGACATCGTAGAATTTCGGGACATAAACTCCGCCGGACTCGGCGAGCCGCATCAGCAGCTCGTCGCGCCCGCCCGGCTCGCCCTCGGCCTTCCATTCGCGGATGACCTCGGTGATCGCGATGGAGATCTGCTCGCCGTCGCCGAGCACGGCAGCGTCGAGGAAGTCGGCGATCGGCTCGGGGTTGAAGGCCGCATGGCCACCGGCGAGCACGATCGGGTCGTCCTCACCCCGCTCCACGGCTAGCAGCGGAATGCCCGCCAGATCGAGCGCCGTCAGCATGTTGGTGTAGCCGAGCTCGGTCGAGAACGACAGCCCGAGCACGTCGAAGGCGCGCACCGGCCGGTGCGCGTCGACGGTGAACTGCGGGACGCCCTCGGCCCGCATGAGCGCCTCGAGATCCGGCCAGACCGCGTAGGTGCGCTCCGCCAGCGTGCCGGGCAGCTCGTTGAGGATCTCGTAGAGGATCGCCACACCCTGGTTGGGCAGCCCGACCTCGTAGGCGTCCGGGTACATCAGCGCCCACCGCACGTCGGCGGAGTCCCAGTCCTTGACGGTCGAGTTGAGCTCACCTCCGACGTACTGGATGGGCTTCTGCACCTTGGGCAGCAGCGCTTCCAGGCGGTGGAAAATCGACTCGACAGGCATACCGTCCAGGGTAGCGGCGCTCAGACCGTGGCAGGTCCTGGGCCGATGAGAAACCTGCCAGGTGGACTGCCGCTACGGCATTCGCCGGTCGCGACCGTAGGGCGGCAGGCCGACGAGCAGGTTTCTTGTCGGAGTCTCAAGGTCGTTTCCGCTGACCACCAGGATGTGGTGCCCTTCGTAGCAGGTCAGCTCGACGGCGATCACGCCGCTCGCAAGGTTGTGGACGCCGACGACGTGGTTCGCGGGCAGCAGAAAGCGCTCCTCGCACTCATCGCAATAGGCCAAGAACATATCTCTAATTAAACGACTGTCTTCGCACCCTGATGGCTTGAAGAAGCCCAATCGCAATCAGATTCGCGAACGTGGCGGTGCCACCATACGAGACGAAAGGCAACGGCAGCCCCGTGATGGGCATGATCCCGATCGTCATCCCCACATTGACGAACGTCTGGAACGCGAACCAGCACACGATCGTCCCCGCGACCAGCGTCCCGAACCTGTCATCGCAGTCCCTGGCGATCTTCAGCCCGCGTAGCAGCACCACCCCGAGCAGCAGCACGACCGTCACCGACCCGAGGAACCCGAACTCCTCCCCCACGACCGTGAAGATGAAGTCGGTGTGCTGCTCGGGCACGAACCTGCCGGTCGTCTGCCCGCCCCCCAGCAGGCCCTTGCCCAGGAGCTGCCCCGAACCGATCGCGATGATCGACTGTGTGCTGTTGTAGCCGACGCCGCGCGGGTCGACGCTCGGATCGACGAACGCCGTGAACCGCGCCACCTGGTACGGCTCGAGCAGGTGGAAGTAGAACACCGAGAACACCCCGGCCGCCGCCACCACCATCAGCGCCGCGATCCACCGTTTGCGCACTCCCGCGATGATCAGCCCGGCGGCCGTGATCACCGCCAGCACCAGCGCCGTCCCGAGGTCTGGCTGGAGCATCACCAGCCCCATCGTGACCATCGCGGCGATGAGCGCCAGCCATATGTCGAGCCCTCGCGGCCGATCGCTGCCCTCGGCGGGCTGCGCCAGCAGCATCGCGATGATCAGCAACAGCCCGACCTTGGCGAACTCGGACGGCTGCACCGCGAACCCCCCGCCGAGCAGGATCCACGAGTGCGACCCGTTGATCGTCGCGCCCAACGGCGTGATCACCAGGCCCAGCCCTATCAGCGACACCAGGTACACCAGGGGCGCGTACGCCCGCATCGCGCGATGGTCCACCATCGCCACGACCGCGCACAGCAGTATTCCGATGACCTCGTTGAACACGTGCTTCTTGACCAGGCCCGTGGATCCCGGCGCCCAGGTCCTGGTGGACGACCAGACGAGCAGCGTGCCGATCACGCACAGCCCGGCCACCGCGACCAGCATCAGCCCGTCGAGCCTGCGTACCGTCGAGTTCTCAGCGGTCACCCGCCGCAGCAGCGAGGGCCGCCGGATGGCGGCCGAACGATCGATCACCTCCGGCCCCCCGTCTCACCAGCCGTGCTCCCGACCAGCCAGCCGACCGCGCACCCGATCACCCACCCGGCCACACAACCAACCACCCACCGCACAACCCCACGGCCCCCCAGCCGCCGGACAACCCGACGACCTACCAGCCGCCGGACAACCCCAAGGCCCACTCTCCGCCGATCATCACCACGATCGCTCACCCCCGAGCGCCCTGTACGGCCCACCGCCCCCGAGCCACCCTCAGCCGCGGCAACCCCCCGACCGCCGCCACCGGCAATCACCGCCGGGACGCTACCCGCGGCCATCCCCCGCTCCGCGGCAACCACCACCGGATCCCGGTCACACGTGCCCGCACCACCGACGATCGCCGCACCACCCTCGGCCCCGGCGACCTCCAGACCCCCGACACGGGCGTCCACAGCCGAGCCGCCCTCATCCGTGGCCATTCCGCGGCCGCCATCGCGGGGGCCCGTCTCCGGGGTAGGGGCGCTCATTGTCCGGCCACCATTCCATCGGGCGAGAACCGGGGCAGTCTCGTCGTGAGCTTCCCGCCGGGCACGGCCGCGGACCGTTTGATCCCGTAGATCCCCTCGTAGATCTCCCGCGCGGCAGGCGCCGCCGTCTCCGCGCCCATCCCGCCCTGCGAGACCATGACCACGACCACGTACTGCGGGTTGTTCGTCGGCGCGAACGAGGCGAACCACGAAGTGTCCTTCTTTCCCCACACCTCCGCGGTGCCGGTCTTGCCGCCGATGCGCACCTTGTTCATCGGGAACCCGGCAAAGGCCCCCGCGGCGGTGCCGTCGGAGGGGACGTCGCTCAGCGCGTCCTTGATGTAGTGGCGCTCCTTCTCGGAGATCGGCAACTTGCCCACCACCGGCACCGGGATGGTCCTGACCACCGTGCCGTCGGGCCGCACCTGCGCCCACCCGATGCGCGGGCTGCGCAGCTTCCCGTCGCTCACCAGCGCCATGTACGCCCGTGCGAGCTGCATCGGCGTCACAAGCACGTCGCCCTGGCCGATGGCGAAGTTGGCGGAGTCACCCGGCCGGAGCAGGAACCCCTCGGTGCAGTTCTCCAGCGCCAGCCGCTTGAGGAAATCGGCCCGCGCCCGGTCCTTGACCTCCGGATAGCCCTTGCGCGACCGCTCGCAGGTCACGGCGTTGGTCCGATTCCACAGGTCCTTCTTCCACCCACGGTCGGGGATGCGCCCCGAGGACTCACCGGGCAGGTCCACCCCCGTCGGGGCGCCGAATCCGAACGCCCTGGCGGTGTTGGCGAACACCTCCTTCGTCGCCTTCTTCGGGTTGCGCCCGCCGTCCTTGAGGTACTGCTCGTACGCGGCCCGGTAGAAGATCGTGTCGCACGACTTGACCAGCGCCGTGTGCAGATTCATCGTGCCCAGCCCGATGCCGTGGAAATTGTTGAAGGCCCGGTCGCCCACCATGTAGGAGCCGGGGCAGTCGTAGGTGCCGTTCAGCGGGTATCCGGACCGCAGCATCGCCGCCACCGACGAGATCTTGAACGTCGAACCGGGCGCGAACTGGCCGTTGATCGCCCGCGACACGAGCGGATAGCCGGACTTGGTCGACAACAGCCACTGGTATCCGCGCATCGAGATCCCGCCCGCCCAGATCGCCGGGTCGTATCCGGGCGCGCTGGCCAGCGCGATCACCCGTCCCGTACGAGCGTCGAGAACCACCGCCGCGCCGCCGTCGGCCGCCGGCGCGGACTTCATCGCCTTGGCCAGCGCCTTCTCCACCACGTCCTGCACCCGGGAGTCGATGCTGGTCACCAGATGATCGCCAGGAACCGGGGTGATCTGTTCCTCGACCCCGAGCGCCTTGCCCATCCTGTCGACCTGAACCCTGCGCAGCCCCGACTTGCCACGCAGCGCGTCGTCGTAGATGTACTCGAGCCCATCTCGCCCGGCCAGGTCCACCCCGGAGAAGCTGGCCTTCAGCCCTTCCCGCTTCTCCAGCTCGGCCTCGGTGACCGGCTGCAGGTAGCCGAGCATCTGCGCCCCGGCCCCCCCGCCGGGATACTGCCTGACGGAGTGGATCTCCGCCGTCACGCCGGGGAACTCCTCCTGCCGCTCAAGGATCTGCAGCGCCTCCCGGGTGTCCACCTTCTCGTCCAGCGGGACCGGCTGGTACGGCGACCCCGTCCAGCACGGCTTGGACACCCCCGGCCCGCACGGCGTGATGCGCTGCTGCAGGTCCGAGACCGGCTTGCCGAGCACGGCCGACAGCTTGCGCAGCACCGTGAGACCGCCGTCGGGCGTCCTGGTCAGCCTGGTCCTGTCCACGGACACGACCAGCGCGGTCTTGTTACGCACCAAGGGCCGCCCGTGCGAGTCGAGGATCTGCCCACGCACCGCCGGCACGATCACGGCCCGCGTCCTGGTCTCCGTCGCCCGGGTCACGAACTCGCGCCCGCGTACCACCTGCACCTGCCACAGCCGCACGGCCAGCACGACAAGCATCATCACCACGAGCACGTGCAACGCCAAAAGCCTCGCTCGCATCCTGATCATGTCGAGAACCTCGCCTCCCTGCCGCGCGTGGTCAGCCAGATCACGATGGGGGAAACGAGCAGCGTGTAGACGACGGTGATGGGCACCCGGTCGGTCAACGTCGACATCGTCACCCGGGGATCGGAGAGGAGCCCGACCACGAACGCCGCCAGCAGCGGCGCCATCAGCACGCACAACACCACGGTCGTCACCGGCCCGCCCGCGCCGCGCCCGGCGACGTAGCCGACGACCGCCAGCACGAACGCGTACTGTCCCACGAGGTGAGCGGTCGGAGGCATGATGTCGACGAGCAGCCCGGCGCAGAATCCGAGCACCGCTCCGTACTGTGCTCCCCGTCCCAACGCCGCGCCGATCACCGCCAGCAGCACCAGATCAGGAGCGCCCCCGCCTGGCAGCGGCACCCGGTTGACCAGCATGACCTGCGCCAGCAATGCCAGCAACACGGACAGCCCGCCGATCATCGCGACCCCTCCAGGGAACTCCTCACAATCCGACGCCCCGAGCCGCACCTCAAGCCCGGCGGTCTCATGTGCACCCGCACCAACGCCCGCCCGCCCCCGCCCGCCGGCACCGAGGACCGCTCACCGCCGCACCAGGCCACCCGCACCGACGCCCGCTCATCACCGAATTTGGCCGCCCCCACCCACGACCGAGCACGACCAAACCGGACCGCCCCGGCCGGCGATCGAGCACCACCGAACCGACCCGCTCCGACCTGCGATCGACCACCACCGAACCGGACCGCCCGGACCGGCGAGCGCCCATCGTTGAGCACAGCCGCCCAGGCACCGCCAGACGCCGCCACAGCTGCTCTCACGCACGTGTCACATCCCAATCCGATGGAACGCTCCACCCATCCCCTGTGCGGGCTCATACGGCCGCCACAGCCCCAGCAGGCGTCACCGCGGCCCTCCGGAAGCAGGCGCCGCGAGCCAGGCAACCCCTCGATCATCGTGACCTCTCCTTGGTCGGCAGCACCGCGTCACGGGGGTCCCGCTTGGGCGCCTCCACCACCACACCGACCACGTCGAGCGATGTCAGATCCGCGTACGGCCGGGCGTACGCGATGCGCGTCAGCTCCCCCGGCGTCGACTCCACCCGCTCGATCACCCCGATCGGCACTCCGGGCACGTACGGGCTGCCGTTCTGTGAGCCGAAGCTGACGATCCGCGCGCCCCTGGTCAACGGTGCCGTGGAATCGAGGAGCCGGAACTGGACGAGCCGCCCGTTCTCCCCCACCCCATGCACCACACCGATCTCCTTGGCGCTCTCCAGCCGTGCCCCGGCGGCCGAGGCGGGGTCGCTGAGCAGCACCACCGTCGAGGTGTGCGGGGAAGCGCGGATGACGCGCCCGATCAGCCCGTCGCCGTTGAGCACGGTCATCTCAGACCGGATCCCGTCACTCGTGCCCGCGTCGATCTGAACGGCGTCCTCGAAGCCCGGCAGCCCACGTCTGGCGATCACGTTGGCCGGGACCACCTTGAATCCACCTGTGCCCGCCAGGCCCAGCAGCTGCTTGAGCTCTTTGGATCGGGTCGCGTCGAGCCTGCTGGCCACCAGTTCGGCGCGCAGCCGGGCGTTCTCCGCCTTGAGCGCGTTGACCCGCTCCTGGGCGCTCGGCGCGCTCACGACAGCGCTCACGAACCCTCCGACGGGACGCACCAGCCCTCCACCGAACTGCTCCGCCGTGCCGAACACAGAGGCCGCGGCGGCCCGCAGCGGCCTCAGCGGCGAGCTGTCGCCGGCGCGGTGGTCGACGGTCAGGATGATCAGGGCCGCCATCAGCAGCCCTCCGAGGATCAGCCGGGCACGGCGCGAGTCCCTCATCAGTGCCGCGACTCCGGCACCAAGACCTGCTGGAGCGCCTCGAACTCCTCAGCGCACTTGCCGGAACCGATGGCGACCGAGTCGAGGGCGTTCTCGACGAGGTGCACGGGCATGCCCGTCTCGGCCTTGACCCGCTCGTCCAGCCCCTTTAGCAGGGCGCCCCCGCCGGTGAGCGCGATGCCGCGGTCCATGATGTCGCCGGACAGCTCGGGCGGGCACTTGTCGAGCGTGGTCTTGACCGCGTCGACGATCGCGTTGACCGGCTCCTCGATGGCCTTCCTGACCTCCTCGCTCGACACGACGATGGTCTTGGGCAGCCCGCTGACCAGGTCACGCCCGCGGATCTCCGCGTGCGACTCCTCGCCGCCGGGGCAGGCCGAGCCGATGGCGATCTTGATCTCCTCTGCGGTGCGCTCGCCGAGCATCAGGGAGAACTCCTTCTTGGCGAACGAGATCACCGCCTGATCGAGCTCGTCGCCGCCGATCCTGATCGACTGGCTGGTGACCACGCCGCCCATCGAGATGATCGCCACCTCGGTGGTGCCCCCGCCGACGTCGACCACCATGTTTCCGGTCGGCTCGTGCACCGGCAGACCGGCCCCGATGGCGGCCGCCATCGGCTCCTCGACGATGTAGACCTTCCTGGCGCCCGCCTGGTATCCGGCCTCCTTCACCGCGCGCTGCTCGACGCTGGTGATGCCGCTGGGCACGGCGATGATGATGCGCGGCTTGGCGAGGTGCCGGCGTCGGTGCACCCTCTGAATGAAATATCGCAGCATCCGCTCGGTGACGTCGAAATCGGCGATCACGCCGTCCTTGAGCGGCCGGACGGCGACGATATTGCCAGGCGTACGACCGATCATCCGCTTGGCCTCGATGCCAACGGCCACGATCTTGCCGGTGGCGGTGTTGATCGCTACGACTGACGGCTCGTTGAGGACGATGCCCCGGCCGCGCACGTAGACGAGCGTGTTGGCGGTGCCCAGGTCGACCGCCATGTCACGGCCGAGAAACGCGAGCTTGCTGCCCATGGGGAACGGAGCCCTCCGTAACGTCGTTCGCGAATGACTACGGATCGAATTCGAATCGTAACGTGACGTACCCACCGAGGGGCGCAATGAGCCTTCGCGCCCCACAAAAATCTCCAGCCGCTACCTCAACCGCAATTTTGCCCGGATTGCACCACAACATCCGATCGGTTGGTGGAACGATCCAAAACGCCCATGCCTACGACCATCTCTTCCCACTTCACGTGGCGGCTCCGCCAACCATACGGAGAACGGCTGACAAAACCGTGTCCCCATCTCCCCCACGAACCGGCATCGCGCGACAAGACCCCGCCAACATACGGCAGGCGGCCGACAAAAACCCGCGCCCGCGCAGAGCGAAGCTGCACGGGCGCGAAAGCGTGAACCGGGATCGCCTAGAACCGGTCAGGGAAGAAGATCTTGATCTCCCTGGCGGCCGACTCGGGCGAGTCGGAGCCGTGGACGACGTTTTCGCCGATCTCGAGCGCGTGGTCGCCGCGGATCGTGCCGGGCGCCGACTTGACCGGGTCGGTGGCGCCGGCCAGCGCGCGGAACGCCTC
>NZ_JBFAMX010000308.1:0-11598 GCF_040659615.1 Nonomuraea sp. NPDC049784 | reverse complement strand
AAGCAGCGCAACCTGGTCGAACGCTGTATTGGCAAGCTCAAGCAATGGCGCGCCATCGCCACCCGCTTCGACAAACTGGCCACCCGCTACCTGGCGGGCGTCACCATCGCCTCGCTCATGCTCTGGCTCCGGCACACCGAATTGTCAGACACTCCCTAGGCCGCGTGCTCGCCGACACAATCGCCGAACGAACTGGCCACAACCAGCTACTTGCCTAATCCCCGAGTAAGGACGGTCTGGCCAGACGAGAAACCGGCGGGTTGTTCGAGCGCCAGGAACATTCAGGTCGTGCGGCCTTTCCGTAGATCGATGGACTCTCCTTGGTGCTCGTGGTGTGGTGGCGGTCGCGTGGGCACCAGACGGATGCCTTCTGCCCAAGCCCCTGGCTGCCGGCCCCGATCGCAACATGCTGTGAAGATCAGTTAACGTGCCTCACGTGACAGAAAAGATCATCTCGGTCTGACCTGCGAGAACAGACCTGCAACCCAAGATAACAATCGAACAGCACGCCCCAGACCAGCTCAGAGCAAATGTGGTCTGCTTGTGGTCAGGCAAGCTGAAGTGGGTGACCAGACCGGCGTCGACGAGTTCCGTTGCGGTGATCAGCGCCTTATTCAGTGGACGCAAAGTCTCCTGGCGATCTTCGGGGCTAAGAGGGCTTCCATTTGGTGGTGGGCCGAAGAGAGTGGTGCTGTCTGTCTTGGCGACTTTGCGTATAGCCGCCTCGGATAAGCCGGTGACCCCCCGCAAGTCCGCGCCGGTCAGGTCGACGCCACTAAGGTCCGCCCCGGTCAGATTCGCCCCCTGCAAGTTCGCGCGGGTCAGCTTCGCGCCATCCAGGTTCGCGCGGGTCAGGTTCGCGCGGGTCGGGGGCACCTCCTTCCGATCGCTTGGGTCGTCGTAGAAGCTCGGGTCCGCGGAGTAGCTTGGGTCCATGGAGAAGCCTAGGTCCGCGCCGGCCAGGTTCGCGCCTCTCAGGTACGCGTCAGTCAGGTTCGCGCCTCCCAGGTCCGCGTCGGTCAGTTTCGCGCCATCCAGGTTCGCGCGGGTCAGGTTCGCGACATCCAGCTCCGCGCGGGTCAGGCTCCGGACTTGGCTCAGGTCCGCGTCGGTCAGGTTCGCGCCCTTCAGGCGAGCGCCGGCAAGGGTCGTGGAGCTCAGATCGTTGCCGGTCAGGTCCGCGAAACGCAGGTCCGCGCCGGTCAGGTCCGCGCCAAGCAGGTCCGCGCCGGTCAGGTCCGCAAAGACCAGGAACGCGTCGGTCAGGACCGCGCGGTTCAGGCTCGTGCCGGTCAGCTTCGCGCGATCCAGGCGCGCGCTCGCCAGCTTCGCGCGGGGCAGGTCCGCACGGTTGAGGTTCGCATGGTTCAGGTCCGCGCGGCTCAAATTGGCGTCAGTCAGGTCCGCACGTGCTAGGTCCGCGCCAGGCAAGGTTGCGCCTTTGACACGGATTGCCTTCAAGCTGAGAAGGCTTCCTTTCTCCCGTCGGTCCTGGGTGGTGTCCCGGCGGCCGATGACCGTCAGCGCCGCTTGAACATCGGTGGCCGGCTCCATCGGTAGCGCTGCCTTCGGCGCGGGATCGTGTTCGCGGACGAACGCCGCCAGCACGTCGTAGATCGTCGAATGATCCCGAGGGGAGTCCTTAGCAAGGCGCTCTAATGCGTAGACGCCGCCCAGGCGGGCGTCGGTCTTCCCAGAGCCAAGCTGGTCGACCGCCTTGGTGTAGCGGTCGGTAATCTGTCCCTGTTCGGTGACGGCCTGGCTTTGACGGGCGGTGTCCAGGGTCTGGGCGGTGTACCACAGGCCCTGGGCGGTGAACACGGCACCGCCGATCACTACCAATCCGGTCGCGGCCTGGATCACCGTGTGGCGGGCGGCGTTGACCGCCTCGATGCGCTCGTTGGCCGACAGGCCACGCCGTTCCCGATCGGTCAGGGGGCCTCGTTCCCCGGCCAGTCGGCGCGCTCCAGGGCCGAGCAGCAACGCCAGCAGCAGCGATATCACCGCGGTCAGGGCGATGCCGAGCAGAACCCAGCGGGCCCAGCCAGGGGCGGGCGCGTACAGCGCGGCAAGTCCGGCGACGACGGCCAGCGCGAGCGCGGCGATCCCTGCGGCTAGCCCCACCCGCCACCGCGACGACGGTGGCGAGGCGGCTTCGGCCTCCTCGGATGTAGATGGCGGCTCGGGCGGATTCTGTAAGGCTTGACTGGCAGAGCGAGGGGCGGCAGCCCGTGACCGCAAGACCCATGACACTGCGGCCCCGATGAGCACTCCGGCCAGGGCACGTGTGATCCACTTTTCCGACATGCATCCAGTTGACCAGTTGATGGCGGGTGCTGAAAGCCGGAGAGACCGTCCAGGTCGCAGACTTAATCCGCACGGTGCGAGGACTCTCGCAAGGTAAGTCCGAAAGTCGCAAGACTCACCCGATAGGGACACCGGCGGGTGTCCAGGGTTGCCCCTGTGTACCGTCGCGGAGTGACGATACATTAGCACCCTTGCTGATCTCCCCCGGGTGATCGCTCAGAGTCCCTGATCTACCATCTTGCTGCTGCGCTTTCACGATCATTAGAGCTTGATCGGTTGAGGCAAGGGCGCGCTTAGCATCTATCTTGCCGCTGGGTTCCCCGCGGGTTCAGCGTGAATGAAGGTCTTCACGATGGAACCCACGGGCTTTCGACAGCTCATGATCAAAACCAGGTTGAGTTCAGCTAAGGGCTTGCAGAGGAATAACCCGTAGCTTTCGAGGATGTCTCTCGTTGGTGTGGTATGGGTGTGGCGGCAGAGACTGTGACAATGCTGGCGGCGAAGTTCGAGGCACTCTTTCCGCATCTGGATGAGCGTCAGCGGCGGTTGCTGATGGGAGCCGAAGCCCGTCTGCTGGGATATGGCGGGATCCGCGTGGTGGCCCGGGCTGCGGGGGTTCGCGAGGCCACGGTATCGGCCGGGGTCAAGGAACTGGAGTCGGGGCAGGAGCCGCTGGGCCGGGTGCGCCGCCCTGGTGGCGGACGCAAGCGGGTGGCCGACCTCGATCCGGGACTGCGGCCGGCGCTGCTGGCTTTGGTCGAGCCGGACACGCGCGGGGATCCGATGTCGCCATTGCGGTGGACGACCATCTCGACTCGCAAGCTCGCCGCGGAGCTGTGTCGCCAAGGGCACAAGATCAGCGCCGATACTGTCGCAGACCTGCTGCGTCAGGAGGGGTTCAGCCTGCAGGGCAACGTCAAGACGTTGGAGGGTGGCCGGCACCCGGATCGAGACGCCCAGTTCCGCTACATCAACGAGCAGATCAAGCAGTACCAGACGGCCAGGGATCCGGTGGTGAGCGTCGATACCAAGAAGAAGGAACTCATCGGCGCGTTCAAAAACGCCGGCCGGGAATGGCGACCCACGGGTCAGCCAGTCGCGGTCGCCACCCATGACTTCCTCGATGCACGGCTGGGCAAGGCCATCCCGTACGGCATCTACGACCTGGCCGCCGACAGCGGCTGGGTCAACGTCGGCACCGACCACGACACCGCCGCCTTCGCCGTGGAATCCATCCGCCGCTGGTGGAACGGCGCCGGACAAAACGCTTATCCGGACGCGAGACGGTTGCTGATCACCGCGGATGCGGGTGGCTCGAACGGATACCGCACCCGCGCGTGGAAGGCCGAACTCGCTGCACTGGCCGCCCAGACCGGCCTGGCCATCACGGTCTGCCACTTGCCACCCGGCACGTCGAAATGGAACCGCATTGAGCACCGGTTGTTCTGCCACATCACGATGAACTGGCGGGGCAGGCCACTGACCAGCCACGAAGTCGTCGTGCAGAGCATCGCCGCGACCACCACCACGACCGGGCTCACCGTGCACGCCGAACTGGACACCGGGCAGTACCCCACCGGCGTTACCATCAGCGACGCTCATCTGGCCGACCTGCCCATCACCAGCCACGACTGGCACGGTGACTGGAACTACACGCTGTTACCAGCATGGCTGACAGCCACCAAGACCACCGAGGTCACCGCCACGGCGCTACTACGCGACCGAGACGATCACGCCTGGCTGACCCACCCCACCCTGACCGGCCTGCCACAGCATGAATGGGACCAGCTCATCGACCGGCTGACTGACCTGCGACATACACAGCGAGAAGCCGAGTTACACCGTCAGCGCGGTGGCCCACGTCAAGTAGCGGCCGGGACCGGCCGCCACCCCGCCCTCACTCTCCCCGAACGCCTTCTGATCACTATCTTGCACCACCGTCTCGGCCTGCCTCAGGCAGTTCTTGCGGACCTGTTCAAGGTCACCCTCATGACCGCCAATCGGGCCATCCGCCAGATCCGGCCCCTCCTCGAACAGGCTGGCTACGCCATCCCGCCCACCCATCAACGCCTCTACACCGCAGCAGACCTCACCGCCTACGCCCTCAGCACTGGTGCCACTCCAAACAAGATCAACTCGGCGTGTTAATTCTCTGCAAGTCCTAAGAACCCCTAACAGAATGATCTTTGTTGTGCTTTGATCGCTCGCGGTAGCGAAGGCGAGAGGGGCGAGGATGGCGCGGCTGAAGCCGTGGGAGGTCAGTGACGAGCTGTGGGTGGTTATCGAGCCGCTGATCCCTCGGCGTCGATCAGCTGCCCATGGAGTGATGTCGAGGCCGCGGTGACCAGGTCGAGATCAGGCATACGGCGTCCGAGCAGCGGGTGTCCCTCCCCGAGGTCGTATTGAATGTCCAGACCGGACATCATCGCGGCGAACCGCCGATGTTGAGGCCTGTCCAGCCGCCGAGTGATGCATGTGTGGGGCCTGCTCAAGGGGTTATAGCCCGTGGGCGTCGGAGGCGCCGGTACTGGAGGCGGATGCGGATGTGATGGACCATGGGATCTCTTGGCCGTTCGGCTGGTCGGGGTGGAGTGCCAGGTGCGCGCAGCGGCGGCCTTGGTCTCGTAGCGGGTTGGTGACGGACGTGATGCCGAGCCGTTGGCCGGCTGGTGACGCGTCCCAGCCGAGGTAGGCCGCCTCCGGGTGAGTCTCGTGGAGGGTCTGGTGGGCTCCTAGGGCGAGTTCGTCGCTCATGGCGATGATGAGCGCATGGGGAGTGAGCTGGGGGGCGAGTTCTCGCGCTGCCGCGGCGCCATCTGCCTGAGTGTTGCGTGCCACGACAGCGACGGGTGCACCCGTCCAGCTGAGCCCGGCCTGTTCGATGGCGGTACGGTAGCCGCGCAGACGGGCGTCGGTGACGGGAAACGGTGCGCGTGACGGCAGGTTCGCGCCGGTCGTCACCATGTGCTCGCGGTGGCGATCGAGCGGGAATGAGATCAGTACGGGCGTCCGGCCGTCACGGAGTCCATGGGAGGCGACCGCGCGTGCGGCCCGGTAGTCGTCCTGGGTGACACACGTGATTCCCTGACGTGGTGGACCTCCCTGGATGACGGCGGGGCGGGGATCGCCGGCGACCGCCGCCAACACCGGATCGTCCTCCGCGGTGGTCCACAACACGAAACCATCGACTGCCGCGGACAGCACCCGATCAGTGTCTGCGGCGTCGCCGCGCGTGGGGATGAAGGTGAGACCTCGGCCTTCCTCGACGCAGACCTCTGCGACCCCGGCCAGGAACTGTGCCGCTTGGGGATCGTCGAAGGCATACGCCAGGTTCTCGCTGAAAACCACCCCGAGTTGGTGCGTACGACCGGATTTCAGCGCACGCCCCACGGCGTCCGGGCGATATCCCAGCTCGCTGGCCGCGCGGTGCACGCGCTCGCGGGTGGCGGTCGCGACCCGCGCAGGCCGGGTGAAGGCATAGGAGGCGGTCATGGGTGACACTCCCGCACGAGCCGCCACGTCCTTCAGCGTCACACGTCTACGGCTGGTTGGCACGGGACCATCCTATTTGTGTAGCGTTACACATATGTCGACCGAGATCGCTCGCCCCGCCACAGTGCTCCGTGCCGCGCCGTTCCTCGGCTTCGCCGGGTTCGGCGCTTTCTGGGGTGTGTGGGGTGCCAGCCTCCCCCTGCTGCGAACCCAGGCCGATGTGAGCGATGCGGAGTTCGGCATCGCGCTGCTCTTCGTGGCCGCCGGGGCTCTGCCCGCCATGCTGCTGACCGGGCGGCTCATCGACGCGCTCGGGCTGCGTGTCGCCGGCGTGCTGCTCGCACTGCTGGGCCTCATGGGCCTCGTGGTTTCCGTCACATCGGCGACCTATGCCGCGTTATGCGTCGGCATCCTCCTGGCAGGAGCCAGTTCGGGAGCGTCTGATGTGGCGATCAACACGCTGGCGGCGACGGTTGAAAAGCGGACCGGACGCCCCATCGTGGCCCGCTCGCACGCGGCGTTCTCCGCCACGGTCGCCGTCTCCAGCCTGGGCGCCGGTGCGCTTACCGGACTGGCGGACAGCCTGCTGGCGAACTTCGCCGCGGCCGCCGTAGTCACCGTGGCCCTCGGTCTGGCCGTTATCGCCGCGACGCGCTCAGTCCCCGCTCAGGACGCTGTCGTACCCAAGAGCCAGGACGCGCCGACGCACGCCGGTCGCGCGTTGCGGTGGATCGCCCTGCTCATGATCGGTGCGATCGGCGCATTGGCGTTCGCATCGGAGAATGCCTACCAGTCCTGGTGTGCTGTCCTGCTGACCGACGAGTTCGCAGCCTCGTCCCCGCTGGCCGCCGTCGCGCCGGCGGCGTTCGCCACGACGGCCGCGCTGGCCCGTTTCGCCGCCGCCACGATCACATTCCGACGCCCGATCGTCACGTTGGCCAGCGGAAGCGTGATCGCCACGACCGGAGGCGTCCTAACGGCGTTCGCGCCCACGCTGCCGCTCGCACTGGTGGGCATCGTCACTGCCGCAGCAGGCACCTCGATACTCTTTCCCACCTTGCTGTCCTACGGGCTTCGACCGATCCCCGACGAGTCACGCGGACGAGCCACGTCCGCCATCTCCACAGTCGCCTATGTCGGTTACCTCGCCGGCCCCGCATACTTCGGCCTGCTCGCTGACGCCACCGGAGTGCAGCAGGCGTTTCTCGGCATCGCCGCACTGACCGCCGTGCTTCTGGCGACGATCCCGGTACTGTCGGCGCTCAAGCGAGCAGCGGACGTCCGCTCTCCCGACGAGACGCCGTACTCGATTCGCACGCGACCAGCCCGAACGCACAGGACTCCGGAGCCTTAAGAGCTTCAAACAAATGATCAGCGGACGAGGCGGCGCCAGCAGACGTGCGCTCGACGACGCCGAGCAAGACTACGTCGTGGAAGCGATCTGCCTATGGATCGTGGGGCAGTACGCCCCCCACCGCCCGCCGCCGTGACCGGGATCGAGGCGCCACAACGGACTGACTGCGGGGCTTTCGCCGAGATTGATCTTGTAGGCGACACGATGTCCAGGTGCGCGAATGTGTCTGCTCAAGGTTCTGTGCCTCAAGTTCCGAAAATCACACGTTCGGCGGCGGTGATGCGGGTGGCATACACCCGGTGTAGCGGTCGATAGGACCGCCAGAATCAAGATCAGGTTGGAGTTCAGCTCAACACGGCCTCGATAGGACGCTCTAGCAGGCTTCGGGCGATGTCCGCGTACTCGATGGCGGTCTGCGAACTGAGGTTGAAGACCAGCTCCAGGTGCAACGGATCCGCGTTGACCACGAGTGCTTCCTGGAGGACGCGGTCACCGCGTATCTGCTCAAGCTGGACGCCGAGAAGCAGCAGGCGCCAGGTCAGGTAGTAGTCGCTAACGGGCTCGGTGCCGGCAGCGGACTTCCACGAGATCAGAACATGGCGGTTGGGCGTATGCGGCCACTTGCGTTGGCGATCATGCAACCAGTCGACGAGGGCGCGGTGCGCGAACTCGGACAGCTTCTTGTGATGACCGCTGAGCCGGATCTGCCGCCTGGGCAGGTCGATGTCGTCAAGGGTCAGATGGCGAATGGCGCTTGCGCGCATGGCGTAGACGGCGGCCAAGGCGACGACCAGTCGCTGTTCTGGCGTCACCGCTGCCTGCTTGACTTCAGCGATCTCCGCGTCCGTCATGGGCTGCAACACGCGCGCTGGGGCCCGGCCGACGCTCAAGCGGCGGGTTGGGTCGGCGAAGATCAGACGGTGGCGCTTGGCGAACTGAAACAGGGACCGCAATGCGGTGAAGGTGCCGGCGCGTTGGTGGCCGGTTAACGCGTTCAACACCTGGGAGATGTCGTTCTCTGTGATCTCTCGCAGCTGGTGCCGGGTTTCCGACCAAGCTAGGAGGTGCGGCCGGACTCGTCCGAAGTAGGCATAGAGCGTTGACTTCGATCGAGCCTTGGTGCGCGCGCTGCCTTCCAGCAGGATGATCAGCCAGGTGCGCACGTCGGCGCGGAAGCCCTCCGGAAGCGTGCTGCTTTGGCGTTCGATCCACAGCCGCATCGTGGACTCGGTGTCGTCGAGGAAGAGGCCGACCTCGTCGAGCACCGTGCGAGCCAGCCGGGCGCCGCTCGAACGACGGAGTTCGGCGTTCAGCTGACTGAGTCGGACCGGCTGTCCATCAGGGTGCCGATCGAAGATGCGGCTCAGCCCGGCCAGTGCCGGGCCGGAAGTCTGGGCGCTCCAGTTCGCGGCCGCGGCGGCCTCGGCCATCCTTTGTAGCACGGCACGGTGAGTGGAGGAGATGATCAAATCACCGATCACGTCGTCGAGGCGAAGTACTGAGGCGGGCTGCCGACTGGTTCGCACCGGTCGGCACTTCTCACAGTTCAGACGGGGCCGCCCACCGCGACGTTGAGCGGCATCGCGGTCCACGGCGCCCCCGCATGTCTGGCATGGTTCACTGGCCTGTTGGTCGCGGGGAGTTCGCCGCTCTTCCGTTCGAGACGGCCGGCAGGTGCGGCAATACTGGCGCGGTCGTCCACCACGGCGGCTCGTGCTGGACTCGACCGGGCCTCCGCACGCCGGGCAGGGCCCGCCGGCTGGTTGCTGCTTCACCGCGGCGGAAGCGAACGGCCGGTCTGCGCCCTCGGCGTCACTATCCGGGTCGAGTCCACGACGGCGCCGTCCTGGCCGACCGCGCTGCTACGTTCCTGCATCCTCGATTGAGGCGCCGGCACAGCCTCAGGTTCAGCAGTGATCAGTTCGCTGATCTCGCAACCGAGTACCGCGCAGAACGCGTCCAGTTCCTCTGGACGCAGCACGTTGGGCTGACCCGACCACAGCCCGGACATCTTCCCGACGCTCATTTCCACGCCGCGCTCGGCGAGCATTCGTCGCAACTCGCTGGCCTTCCAGATGCCTCGGTTGGCCGCCGCAAGGCGCAAGTTCCATTTCATCGAATCAGCCCTTCCCACCGCTGGGCGGCGCGTTGCTGTCCGCGCATGATCGCATCCTCGATGCGGGTTCCGTGCACGTGGATGTAGCGCATCGTCGTGGAGATCCATGAATGTCCAAGTAGCTCCTGGACTGCGAGGATGTCCACGCCCGCCCGGTAGAGCTGGCTGGCGCAGTAGTGCCGCAGCACGTGCGGAGTCAGCTTGCCTGTCCAGCTCGGTAGGTGCCGGTCGACCGCGGCCGCCAACGCGCGCCTGACGACATCAGTTCCTGCGCGCGCCCCCGGTCCGTCAATCTGCCGACGTTCCGAGGGGAACAACGGCGCGCCCGGCAGGGAGTGGTCGGTGTCGAATTGGCTCCAGACGTCCTGCACGAACCACGTCAGCACGCTGTCTGCGCCGTTGATCAACGGGACCAGGCGCTGCTTCGGCCCTTTCCGGCGAGAGCCTTTGCCGTACCGGACATTAAGCTTGCCGAATCGCCCGAGCTCCCAGCGAACATCGTCCAGATCGAGCATGCAGGCTTCGTTGATCCGCAATCCCACATCCGCCGACAGGCGGGACACCGCGTAGTTCCGAGCTGCCGGCGCGAACTTCCGGCAGGATGCCAGCTCTTCGCGCCAGCCAGCGAAGAGCCGCTCGATCTCCACCTCGGTGGGCGGGATGCGGATCTGCGCATCGACCGACATGCGGGGGCGGTTCATCTCGTCGATCGGGCACTCGACCACGCGGCCCGTCAGCTCATGTAACTCGACCTTGTGACGCAGCTCCAGAAACTCGAAGTAGGTCACCAACACCTGCGCCCGCGCCGCCCGGGTCGCCGACGACGCGTTGCGCAGGACGGTGCCGAAGTACCGATCCGCGTCTCTGGGCTCCATCTCCCACAGCGGTCGGTCGAACCAATCCCGGACTAGCTGGAGGTGGCTGACATCGCCCCGGATCGTGCTGTCGGCCAGCCCTGCCGAGAGTCGTGCGAGGACGAACTCGGACAGCACGTCCAACTCGAAATCGGCGAGCTCCTCCTCTGTCGCCGGCGCCCTCACATCCCGCAGAGGCCGCACCACCGCCAGCGTCAACCCGCCCCCTCGATGTTCACTCTGGCTGAAACAACTTCAACCGGGGCATGATCTTTTCATCCATGGCTGTCTCTCTTCAAGTCGATCTAGAGACCAGCTCATACCAGTGCACGTGGGGGCGCAGGTGCGGTGATGCCGCATCCGGCCTCGCATCAGCTCAGAGGAACCGATCGTCTATTGCTTAGATATTTCCCGATCTGGAGCACTTGCCGTGACCTGCCCGAGTCCCCTCGCCCGAGGGGATATATCGTTCTGAAGGGGACAGCTGCTTTCCGTCGAAAGAGCCTGAGGATGGGACACTCCCTCCTCGGTGGCGGAAGCCTTCTCCCGTGGAGGGACAAACCCTTCCCCGAGCGATCGGACGCGTCAACGCGGGCCCTCGCTATCTCCGCTGGGCGCCACGCTTTGAAGATCATCCAGGTAGACACCTGCCCGCTCTCTGGGTAGGGCTTGTCCTCCTCGGTAGCAGGCTTCCACTACCAAAACAAGACACCAGCCAGCAAACAGGGCATCGTCGTGAGCGATATTCATGTTTGGTGCTGCTGCTTCCCCGGCCCTGGCTACGCCTGGGACGAAGCGCCGGCGATGCGGGCAACGTGGGCGTAGTCGGCGGCAGTGGTTGCGCGACGCCGAGGGGTAGTGCTCCAGGAACGCCGAACGGTTGTGCCCGCGGTTGAACCATGCACGCCATTCGGCGAGCTGCCCTTGGGCATGCGTAAAGTGGCTGTGAATCTCAGCGCGGTCCCCGTGGAACCACTTCTTATGAGGTGTCTCGATCTCAATCAAGATCGGATACAGGGACTCACTGTCGGTGGCGAGCCACATGAAATCGGGCTCCCGGTCGCTTAACCCGGGCAACTTCGGCTTGGAGATCACAGCCATCGGGAAAGCCGAATGGCCCGAATCCCCGTCAACGCTATGAGCTCCGGGCAACAGCGACGGGTGACGTTCCAGAAATGTATGGACAAGGCGCTCATCTTGCGACGCCGAGCTGTCGAGCAGCGCCCGCCACCGCTCCATCAGCGCAGCATCGTAGACCTCTTGCAGGGGACGCCCTGGCGCCGTTGCCTTGTTCGCGACCAAATAGCCCGGCAGATGTCCGACGAAGGGCTGATGGAAATTCGCAGCAGGAGACATAGTTTCGGTCACAGAGGCAGCGTACCCTCTCTGTCAGACTCTCGTGAGACCTGGGGACGAAGTAGTCTTCTGTGACTCAAGCAGGGCGAGAACAGGATCTTTCAGACAGTGACCTTGAC
>NZ_JBFAMX010000307.1:0-11661 GCF_040659615.1 Nonomuraea sp. NPDC049784 | reverse complement strand
GGGCAGCGAGGCCCGGCGCAGCCGCCCGGACCGGCCCGCCGTGCCCAGCACCCGCACGTCGAACCGGCTCTGCAGGTCGACCAGCGCGGTGCCGCCGATCCGTTCCAGGAGTCCCAGGTACGCGGTGCAGCAGCGGAGGAAGACGTGCTGCCCGTTGTCCACCGTCAGCCCGCCGCGCTGGAAGGAGTACGTGGCGCCGCCCAGCCTCGGACGGGCCTCGTACAGCGTCACGGGGCAGCCCGCCTCGGCGAGCGCGATGGCCGCGGAGATGCCGGCCAGGCCGCCGCCGACGACCGCCACCGGCGCGATGTTCATCGGAGGGCTCCCCACACGGGCGCGTGCCTCGCTCTCAGGCCGACGGGAGGCGTTGGAGACGCGCACCGGGCCACCCCATGGTCATGTGGACACGCGCCCACGCCCTGAGCAGGCGTAGGCGGCGTGGCCGGACGGCACGGCCCAGGACGTCGTAGTGGGTGCTTCTCAGCGCGGCCAGGGTCGCGTGGCCTCCCGCGACGTAGCCCGCGACCGCCGTACGGGCGAAGCCGGACAGCGAGGCGACGATCGTCTGCCCCTCGGCCAGCAGCCTTCCGGCCCGCGCGGCCTGCATGGCGACCACCTCGCGCAACTGCGGTGACGTGGCCGCCGCCGCAAGATGGCCGATCGGGCAGCCCGCCCGGCGCAGATCCTCCTGCGGCAGGTAGACGCGCCCGCGCCGGTAGTCCTCGCCCACGTCCTGGCAGTGCTCGATGACCTGCAACGCCGAGCACACCCGGTCCGACAGGGCCAGCCGGGGGCCGCTCGCCTCCCCGAACACGTGCAGCACGATCCTGCCGACCGGGTTCGCCGACAACTCGCAGTAACCGAGGAGGTCGTCGAACGTCTCGTAGCGGGTGACCGCCTGGTCGACCCGGTTGGCCTCGATGAGGAGGTGGAACGGCTCGGCGGGGATCGAGCACTCCTGGACGGTGCGGGCCAGGGCGCGGACCGGACGCAGCCGCGGGGCCTGCCCGTCGTACAGCCGGGCCAGATCGGCCTCGAACTCGGCCAGCAGCCGCAGGCGGTCATCGGGACGCTCGTCGTCACCCACGTCGTCAACCGACCGCGCGAAGCCGTACACGGCCATGAGGTGCTCTCGGTGCCGGCGCGGCAGCAGCCGCGAGGCCACCGGGAAGTTCTCCCGGCGCGCCTTTTCCGCCTGCTCCCGCGAATGGCCCCTTTGTGACAGCACGACAGGGAAATTATCCGTCGCCGGGCAGCGCAAACATGATGGCATTGTTTCTATATTCTATTTCCATGTCATTGGCCCGGAATTTACACGGTGGCGGGGCCGGGAAATCTGCGTTTGAATGCGCGGGGAAAGGGGGAGTGGCTTTTATGGAAATGCGGGGTGGCTTGCTCGCACGCCGTGGTCGCGCAGCGGCCCCACCCTCAGGCCCATGAGCCGGCAGCGGTCCACGAGCGCCGGGAGGGCATCGAGCGCCGATCGCCATGAGCCCGGAACGGAGGCGTGGTCGGAGTCATGGAGCAGGACGGTCGCCCCGCCGCGCAGCCCGGCCGACACGGTGGCCAGCACCGAGTCGGGCGTGGCGGCTGCCTCCCAGTCCCTGCCCCAGGCGGTCCACAGCACGGGGCGGAGCCCCCGCAGGCGGGCGGAGACCAGCGCCTCGAGGCTCAGCGCCCCGTAGGGCGGGCGATACCACGCCGGCCTGACCCCGCCGACCGCGCTCACCAGCTCGGCGGTGCGGCCGATCTCGGCCGTCAGCCGCCCCGGCGGGGCGAGCAGGGCGTTGCCGTGCCGCCAGCCGTGCACGGCCAGCTCGTGGCCCTCGGCCACGATGCGGCGGCCCAGCCACTGGTGGCGTTCGAGCAGCTCGCCGAGGACGAAGAAGGTCGCGTGACAGCCGAGCCGCGCCAGCTCGTCCAGGAAGCGCGGGGTCGAGCCGGGATGGGGGCCGTCGTCGAAGGTGAGCGCCACATGATCGGAGTCCCCGGCGCCGGCGAGGGCGGGCACCCGTCGCCGGACCGGCTGCAGCCAGGTGGCGGCCGGACCGGCGTGCAGCAAGGCCAGGCAGGCCAGCCCGAGAGGCAGGGCGAGACGACTCATCGCCCTACCGCCGGGAGGGCGCGGCGGGTGCTCATCCTCAGCGCGTCGATGGGCACCGGCCATGACGGCGTCGCCGCCGAGCTGGCCGCTCGGCTCGCGGCCGAGAATGCCGATTCAGAGATCATCGATGTCCTCCGGCTCTTCCCGCTCCGGCTGGGATCGGCGCTGCGCCGTGGGTACCGCGGGATGATCCTGCGCGCCCCCTGGCTCTACGAAGTCATCTACCAGGTCTTCTTCGTCGGCAAACGGGCGCCGGGGACGTCTCCGCTCACGGTGCTCGCCGCCTCGCGCCTCCGCCGGCTCGTCGACGCCCGCCGGCCCGACGAGGTCGTCTCGACCTTCCACCTGGCCGCGCAGATCACGGGACGGCTGCGCGAACGCGGTGAGCTGCCCTGCCCGAGCACGGTGCTGGTGACGGACTTCGCGGTGCACCGGCTGTGGCTGCACCGCGGCAACGACCGGTACCTGTGCCCGAATCCCGATATCGTCGGGCAGATCGCCGCCCAGGCCCGCCGGCCTGTGCTCCGCTGTGCGCCCGTCGTGCGCCCGGAGTTCGCGCGGGCGGTGGCCGATCCCGGACGAGTGGCCGGCAGCGTCGGCGTGGACCCCGGCGACCGGCTCGTGCTGGTGTCGGGAGGGTCCTGGGGGGTCGGGGAGATCATCGCGACCGCGCGCACCCTGGCGAGGTCGGGGCGATACACGCCGCTCGTCCTGTGCGGCGACAACGCCGGGCTGCGGCGCCGCCTGCGAGAGGCCGGGCTGGGCCCCGCGCTCGGCTGGCGCGACGACGTGCCGGAGCTCATGGCGGCCGCGTACGCCCTGGTCGACAACGGCTCCGGCCTGACCTGCGAGGAGGCTTTCGCCGCGGGCCTGCCGGTCATCATCCACCGGCCGATCCCCGGCCACGGCCGCGACGGCGCACGGTCGATGGCCAGAGCCGGAGTGAGCATGCACACCGGCAGCGCGTCCGCTCTGCTTAAGGCGCTGGACCACCTCGAAGACGCGCGAGCGCGCAAGCGCCTGGCGGACAGGGCGGGCGCGCTGTTCTACTCGATGCCTGTCCAGGCCGGTCTCATTTCCGCGCCGAGGTGGGCGAGCTCTGGCTCTGGATGAGCGGTGACCTGGCCAGCTCGATGACGCCGTAGACCATGAGCCCGATGCCCGCCACCTCCAGCACGATCCATGGGCCGGCGCGGATCGGCTCCCCGAACATGAGCGCGCCGTACAGGATGCCGGCGATGGGGTCGCTGATGGTCAGCGCCGGTTGCGCGACCACCAGGGTGCCGCTGTGCAGGGCGTTCTGCAGGAGGAACAGGCTGCACAGGCCCGCTGCCACCATCCCGTACAGAGGCCAGGACACCAGCAGCGCGCCCGGATCCTGCTGTGCGATCGACGTGCACTTCTTGATGAGCGTGGCCGTGAAGGCGAAGCCGAGGCCCGCGGCCACGCCCAGCGCGGCGGGACGGGCGACCCCCTTGGTCGCGGACGCCACCACCACCAGTGCGGCGATGGTTCCCGCGGTCACGACGGTGGCGACGATCCATTCGGTCGTGTCAGGCGACCACCGGCCGTGACCGGGAGCCGCCGCCATGAGGAATATCGCGAGCCCGGCCGACAACGTGACGATCGCCAGCCACGACAGCCTGTCCAGGACCGCGCCGAATGCCCACGACAGAATGATCATGGTGAACGGCAGCTCGACCACCAGGACCGGCTGGACCAGGGCGATGCCCCCCATCGACAGCGCGGCGGCCTGGAAGACGAACCCCGCGATCAGCGCCGCGATGCCCCACAGCCACACCGGGTGCCGGATCAGCGCCCAGATCAGGCCCATCCGCAGTCCCAGCTCCGGCGCCACCGATCGTGCCGCGTCCCGCTGCAGAACCGACGCGATGGCGTTGCACAGCGCGGCGAGCACCGCCAGCAGCGCGGCAGTGATCAACGGAACCCGGCCCGATGGGACGGACGGCCTCTCCCGCTGCGGGCTTGGGCGAGGGCGCGTACCGCGACCATGGACTTCTCCCTCGTCGTCAAGGACAGCCGGGCGGCCAGCGCGCGGCCGGGATCAGCGGTGATGCGGTCGAGCAGGCACTGGTAGATGCCGGCCATGGTCCCCGTGCAGGCGGCGCTGCGCGCGTCCAGCAGGGGCAGCAGGCGCATCCCGGTGGCGAACCAGTCGCGTGCCCGGTCCGCCTCGAATCGTACGAGACCGGCCAGGCGCTCCGGCGGGTCGCGGAAGCGGCCGGACGCGTCCATGTCCAGGGTGCAGCCGAACCGCTCGAGGTCCTGGGCGGGCAGGTAGATCCGCCCGGACAGGCGGTCCTCCCGCAGGTCGCGGAGGATGTTGGTGATCTGCAGGGCCACGCCGAGCGCGTCCGCGAGCGGCGTCGCCGCCTTGACGTCGTCCGTGCCGAACACGCCCAGCGACAGCCGCCCGATCGACCCGGCGACGCACCGGCAGTAGCCGACCAGGTCCTCGAACGTCGCGTACGTGCTCCCGCGCACGTCGGCGGCGCAGCCGTCGACCAGATCGGCGAACGCCGCGAGCGGAATGGGGTAGCGGCGGGCGGCTTCGAACAGCGCCACCAGCACGAGGTCCTGCGTCGCGGGGGCGGTCTCGCCGAGCATTCCGCGAACCGTGGACAGGCGGGTCAGTTTCTGCCCGGCCGGGCCGTCCCCGTCGGCGATGTCGTCGATCCTGCGGGCCAGCGCGTAGACGGCGCTCAGCGCACGCCGCTTGGGGACGGGCAGCAGTCGCAGACCGTACGAGAAGTTGCGGGCCTGACTGCGCATGATCTGCTCGCAGTGCCGGTACGCCTCCTCGACGGCCCCGCCCCCTTCCCGTGAGGAGGCGTAACCATGTCGTCGCCAGAGGCCTGCGGCGCGGGCGAACATCATGGCCGCGACGGCCGCTTGTGTATTTTCCCCCATGGCATGTGTGATGGCTGTCCTTTATGTCGCGGCAATAAACTGCCCGACGGTGGCTGTCAGGCGTGACCGGGCGAATAATTTACGTGCGGATGAACGATTCGGCCGATGGAGACAGAGCCCTTTGCTTGTTCGCGGGCCGCCGGCCCGGCCGCTCACGGGAATTGGCCGGAATTTCGTGGCGCACCGGTTTCAAGGCTCGTCGGGCCGGGCGCGGGACAGCGGCGCCTTGGGCGGCGTCTGCCGCGGGCACGGGAGTGATGCGTTGGTGAGCGGTCTCACGCCGGCGAGCAGGAGAACCTGATCGATCCATGCCTCTATGACGGAAGAGGAAGGCGGTGGATGCTCCATGTCTGTCATCTCATCCCCCTTGAGAGGTACTCGGGGGGAATCGTGGTGATCTGTCGTCCGGCACAATCACCCGGACAACACGGATAGTAGCAATTGGTCACGATCGGGCGGCGTACCGCCCACGAGTAGTGGCGACGCGGGCGGGTACCTCACGCTCGTGCGGAGGGAAGGGGTGCGCGATGACACTCCCAGGCTCCGAATCCCACGAGAGCCACACGGTCCGGGTCAACCGCGAGCTCGGCGAGCTCGTGCAGGAGCTCCGCGTGGCGGTGACCGGGGTGCAGGTCCTGTTCGGCTTCCTGCTCACCGTTCCCTTTCAGGCGGGGTACGGCAGGCTGGACGCCATCGGGCTGGCCCTCTATCTCGTGGCGTTGCTGGGGGCGGCCACCGCGTCCGTCTGTTTCATCGCCCCCGCGGTGCAGCACCGGCTGCTGTTCCGTACGAAGCTGAAGGAGAAGGTGCTGAAGCGAGGCAACCGGCTGGCGATCATCGGCTCGGTGTCGCTGGCCGTCGCGATCTCCGGCGCGGTCGCGCTGGTCATGGAGTACGTCCTGCGCAACCCGATGGTCTCCCTGGTCGGCGCCGGGGTGGCGGCGGCCGTGACGTGGCTGTGGTGGCTCCAGCCGCTTGCCGACCTGCGGAACCGGCCCCGTGATCATCTTTCCTGACCCCTGAAGCTTTACCCGGTCGCGAGTTACCGGACCGGCTGGAGGGCAGTCCGGACGGCGAGTCGTCGATCGAAGGAGCGGCATCATGGTCGTCGAGTGCACTACCGCTCAGCAGCGGCCCCACGTCACGTTGCCCGTGCTCGGCACGGTCACCCTGCCGACGCCAGAGCATCTCGCCTTCTACACGGTCCTCGTCGCATTGGGGGTGCTGGAGATCGTGGAATGGCCCATCGTGGGCATCGTCGGGATCGGCCACCTCCTGGCCAGTCAGCACCGCTTCCCCAGCCTGCAGGGGGTCGGGGAGGCCGCGGAGTCGGCCTGAGCCGCGGGCAACACCTCGGCACTCGGGTTCGGCGCGGCCGGGAAGCGGATCAGCGTCACCACGAGGACCGCAAATCTCTGGTCTGGGCCGCCCAAAGTCTGCCCAACTTTCCCTTGTATCTGGTTCTTTGTCCTGTTTGAGGGCAGCCCACGGGCGAGTGCCTCGGCCACGGCAACAGGCTTTCTGTGCACCGGTTCTGTGCACCCCGAGACGAAGGAGCAGGAGGGAAAGGAGCACTGATCATGTCGAACACGTCACGGATAGCCTTCGCCGTGCTCGCGGGTTACTACCTCGGACGGCGTCGCAAGTTGCGCATGGCCGCGGCGTTGGCGCTGGCGGGGCTCGTCGGCCGCGCGCGCATGTCTGAGGGTGGTGGCCTGCTGTCGCAGGGGATCAAGACCCTCCGCTCCTCCGCTGAGGTCGGGCAGATCACCGACCGCCTCCGCGGGGACCTGATGGAGGTCGGCAAGGCGGCGGCGGTGGCGGCGACCAGCAGGCAGATCGATGCCCTGAGCAACAGGCTCCACGAACGCGCCGAGACTCTGCGTACGCAGGGGACGGCAAAGGGACCCCGCCGGACCACGAGGGAGGCGGAAGAGGAAGGCCCGGAAGAGGAAGGCCCGGAGGAGGAAGGCCCGGAGGAGGACTACGAGGACCGGCATTACGAGGACGAGGGCGAGGGCTACGAGGAAGAGCCGG
This sequence comes from Nonomuraea sp. NPDC049784, assembly GCF_040659615.1. Lineage (NCBI taxonomy): Bacteria > Bacillati > Actinomycetota > Actinomycetes > Streptosporangiales > Streptosporangiaceae > Nonomuraea > Nonomuraea sp. NPDC049784. Next base: position 4,589 of record NZ_JBFAMX010000307.1, on the reverse strand, counting down.
AGCCCCCGCCCCAGAGGACGCAGCGACGGACCCGCCCTGTGCGGCGGGCCGGCCAGTCGCGGAGGTGAGACGAGTGGCTGAGACGAGAGCCGGAAGGGCCGGGCAGGCGGTTCGGGGAACCGGCCGGGCAGTGACGGGAACGGCCAGGAGGGCCGCGGGCACGGCCAAGAGCGCCGGTCAAGGAGCGGCCGGCGCGGCCAGGAGCACCGGTCAAGGAGTGGCCGGCGCAGCCAGGAGCACCGGTCAAGGAGTGGCCGGAACGGCGAGGGACGCCGGTCAAGGAGCGGCCGGCGCGGCGACGGAGACGGTCAAGAAGGCCGGGGGCGCGATCGCCGAGAACCTGCCGACCGGCCGGCTCATCCAGGAGGCGCAGAACCTGCTGCAGGCCGCGAGCGAGCGGCTGCTCTCGTCCGCGGAAGGAAAGATCGGGGACCTCACCGGACGGTTGACCGACTACGCGGAGAGCGGCGGGAAGAGCCTCATCAGCGCGGTGACCGGCTCCGACAACCCCGGCGGCATGCTGGGCGGCGCCCTCAAAGGCGGCCTCAAGGGCGGCCTCTGGGGCGGACTGAAGGGGGGCCTGAAGGGGGCATGGCAGAAGATCACCGGCGGAAAGGGGGGCGGTAAGGGCGGCCACCAGAAGATCGTCAACATCGTCGAGACGATCGACGTCGGCGCCCCCCGCCGCCTGGTGTACGACCAGTGGACCCAGTTCCAGGACTTCCCGACCTTCATGAAGAAGGTGGAGACGGTCAATCAGGAAAGCGACGAGCAGCTCTCCTGGAAGGCCCAGGTCTGGTGGTCCCACCGGACGTGGAAGTCCCACATCATCGAGCAGGTCCCGGACAGCCACATCATCTGGCGGTCGGAGGGCGCGAAGGGCTACGTCGACGGCGCCGTGACGTTCCACGCGGTCACCGACGACCTCACCCATGTCCTGGTGGTGCTGGAGTACCACCCGCAGGGGCTCTTCGAGCGCACCGGCAACCTGTGGCGTGCCCAGGGCCGGCGGGCGCGGCTGGAGCTCAAGCACTTCAGGCGGCACGTGATGTCGCACCTCCTGCTGCACCCCGACGAGGTCGGCGAGGGCTGGCGCGGCGAGATCCGCGACAGCCAGGTCGTCAAGGACCACGAGACGGCGATGGAGGAGGAGCGCGCCAAGCTGGCCGAGGAGGAAGAGAAGCCCGAAGAGGAGGAAAGGGAGCCCGAGAGGGCTGAAGAGGAAGAGCCCGAAGAGGAAGAGTACGAGGAGGAAAGGGAGCCCGAGAGGGCTGAAGAGGAAGAGCCCGAAGAGGAAGAGTACGAGGAGGAAAGGGAGCCCGAGAGGGCCGAAGAGGAAAAGCCCGAAGAGGAGGAGTGGGAGGAAGAGGAGCCCGAAGAGGAAGAGTACGAGGAGGAAGAAGAAGAGCCCGAAAGGGAGCCCGTCGGCGCACGCGGCGCCACCAGAGGCCAGACGCGCCAGGCACCCGCAGGGCGACGCCCCGTCCGCCGCCGCGAGACGGAGTAGGCGCGGCAGCCGTCCCGGCTCAGCCGAGCATGCCGCCCAGGCGGCCTTCCAGCATCAGCAGGAGCTCCGCCAGCAGGTCGGCAAGTTGTCGCTCGCGTTCGGCGGGCAGACCGGACAGCAGGGCTGTCTCGTACTCCAGTTGTTCGGGCATCAGCCGCATGATGAGGCTCCTGCCGCGCTCGGTGAGGGAGAGGTGAGCCACTCGCCGGTCCCGGTCGTCGATCCGCCGGGAGACCAGGCCGGTCTCCTCCAGGCGCTTGATCCGTTTGGTCACCGCCGCGCCCGAGGCGAACGTCTCACGGGCCAGGCGGCTTGGGGTCAGCTCCCCGCCGACCCTGAGGAGGGCGCACAGGAGGTCGAACTCCGCACGGCTCACGCCGGCGGCGCCGAGCGGCGCGTCGGAGGCGTGCTGCAGGAGGGCGGCGCACCGGTTGAGCCTGCCGATGACGGCGATCGTGTTGAGATCGGCGTCGGGGAGGACCTGCCGCCACTGGCGCAGCGCCTTCGCCACGGCATCCTCCACGGGCTCGATCCTTCCTGTCGTCGCGGGCGTCCTTCGGCCGCCACGCGCTCCGTTCTTCCTGTTCGCCGGCTCTGATCGTACGGCGTCGGGTCAGGTCGCCAGTTCGGCGAGTCTGTGGTGTCCGGCCCGTTCGGCGGCGGCGATGCGTTCCTGCGGCAGCGCTCCGCTCCACCACTCGCCCGCCGCGAGGTCGGCGGCTTCGCGCAGCTCCACCAGTGCGGCCCGGAGCCGGTCGCGCACGGCGCGTCCTTGCGCGGCGGACGGCACCTCGGCCACCACCCGCTCCAGCCGGTCGAGGCCATCGCGCACCCGCTGGGCCGCCCGCCGGTCGGGCAGCAGCACGCAGGCCAGCAGCCCGGCGACGGCCCCCAGGCAAGTGTCGAGCCAGCGGTCGGCCACGAGCACGGACACCGGCTGCGCGCCCGCGAACTCGGTCATCAAAATGGCCATCGGGGTGACGAACACGCTGCCGAGCCAGTAGTTGCGGGTGATGGCCGCCTCGGTGACGAACTGCATGGCGAGGACGGTCACGATGAGCGCGAGCGCCCCGAGCCGGGTCACGGGCGCCAGCAGGGTGAACAGGGCGACACCGAGCAGGTTGCCGACCACGCGCTGGAGCGCGCGGCTCCAGGACAGGGTGGTGCTGGCGGCGAACACCGCGGCAGCGGTCACGACGGCCCAGTACGGCCGGCCCACCCCGAGCGCCATCGACGCCCAGCCCGCCACCCCCGCGCCGGCGGACACCCTCACCACGACCCGCCATCCTCGGGCCATGTCCATGAGAAGGCGGCGGAACGCCGTGCCCTGCGCGGGGACGCCCTCTTCCGCGGCGACGCCGGCGAGTTCGGCCTGCTCGGCCGCGGCGGTACGCGGGTCGGCGGCTGACGGCTCGGGCAGGGGACGCCCCCTGCGCAGCTCGTGGGCGTGGGACAGCAGGACGTCGGCGTCGGCCGCCAATGCGCGGGCAGGCGTCGCGGGGCTGTCCGCCGAGGCGCGCGCGGCGGCTGATTCCGCCCGGACCAGCAGCCGCCGGAGCCCCTGCCGCCGATCGGCGGCGCGGGAGTGCAGCAGCGTCTGCCATGCGGCGTTGACCGCGGCCGCGGCGGCGTTGCGTACCTGGTGCAGGTCGTGGTCTTGATCGTCGGCCCGCGCCCGCAACAGGCGGGCGGCGGACTCCAGGGCTCGCGCCACCGCGATCCGCTCCGGGCCGTCGGGCCGGACCAGCCCGGGCGCCATCCCCACCGCCCACGCCATGGCCCCGCCCAGCAGCGCGATCCCCACGTGCGCGGGAACGTCGGAAAGCCGTTGCGGCACGAAGGCAGCGCTGGCGGTCATGAACGTGAGCACGACGTGGGCCGGTGGCCCGATCCGGGTCGCGTCGCACGCCGCCTTGTGCAGCCCGGCCAGGAGCGCCGCCACCGCCACCCGGATGGCGATCGAGTCGGTGAGCGCGGCCGTGACGAGCGCGACGCCCACGCTGGACACCATGCCGAGCACGGTCCACGCCAGGGCCTTGGCGCGCGCGGCGTACGGCAGGCCATGGCCGTACAGGGCGCACATCGCGCCGGTGGCGGCGTACAGGACCAGGTCCAGCCGCCCGATCGCGAGCAGCGCGAACAGCACCAAGGTGAGCGCGGCCACAGAGCTCAGCGCGGGCTTGTGCCAGATGTCGCCGAGCGGCCGCAGGCGCAGGGCGGATCGGACGGGCATGCGGACGCGCCGGAGGCGCTGGTCGAAGGGGATGGCACTTATCATCCCTAAAAGCTTATCAGATGTTTTACTTGTAAAATAATGCTGGCCCGCCGGCGGTGGCAACTTTGGCACCGACGGCCGCATCTAATCCGCCGTGGAGGCGTTGATCGCGGGAGACCCGCAGCGGATCGGGGACTACTGGCTGGCTGGGCGGCTGGGCTCGGGAGGACAGGGGGTCGTGTACGACGCCTACGACCCCGAGGGCCGGCGGGTGGCGGTGAAGGTGCTGCACGCGGCGGGCGATCGGGGGCGCTTCGCCAAGGAGGCGGCCGCGGCGGGTCGGGTTGCCTCGTTCTGCACCGCCCGGCTGCTGGCGGCCGAGCTCGACGGCGGCAAGCCGTACCTGGTCTCGGAGTACGTTCCAGGTTCGAGCCTGCGCGAGGCCGTACGGGAAGGGCGGCGCTTCGCCGGGGACGACCTGTACCGGCTGGCGACGGCGGTGGCCACGGCGCTCACCGCGATCCACGAGGCGGGCGTGGTCCACCGCGACCTCAAGCCGGACAACGTGCTGCTCGGGCCGGACGGGCCGCGCGTGATCGACTTCGGCATCGCCAGGACGCTGGAGATGTCCTTGACCAGGACCGGCGAGCTGGCGGGAACTCCCAGCTACATGGCGCCCGAGGCGCTGACGGGGCAGCGCGTGGGGACGGCGGCCGACGTGTTCGCGTGGGGCGCGATCATGGTGTTCGCGGCCACCGGGCGCGACCCGTTCGGTGGCGAGAACCTGGGCGGCGTCATGCACCGGGTGCTGACACACCACCCGGACCTGAGCGCCCTGCCGCCCCGGCTGGCCACGCTGGTCGAAGC
>NZ_JBFAMX010000306.1:0-11662 GCF_040659615.1 Nonomuraea sp. NPDC049784 | reverse complement strand
TCGAGCCCGTCGCAGAGCAGCGCGTCCCCATCGGTCCGGCGGCCGGCGTCAGCGCTCCAGGGAGAGCAGGCCGCCCTCGGGGACGGTGAGCTGGGCGAGGCCGGGGCGCAGCGCGAGGGTGCTCTCGCTGACGGTCCGGCCGCGGCAATCACGGATCGTGGCGCGGGCCGTACCGGAGCCCGAGACCTGGAGGAGCACGTCGGAGGAGGCGTCGCCGTTGGCCAGCCACAGCGTGCCGGTGGCGGGCACCTCCACGGGCATCGGCGCATGGCGGGCGGTGATGACCGTGCCCTTCGAGCGGGCCGTCACCTGCGGATAGCCCAGGTCGGGCCGGGAGGGCAGGAAGGAGCCACGCTGCAGCACCTCCGCGTGCTCCCGGAAGAAGCCCAGCCAGAACCGCAGCACCTCAGCCTGCTCGGGCGTCTGAGAGGTCAGGTCCACCGAGATCTGCGGCACCGCGAAGAGGACGTTGATGAGCTGGGTGGCCACGCGCGAGGGCCGCTCGTCGGGATGCCACATCAGCATGTCCGCGTGCACGGCCAGCGGCCCGGCGATCAGCCGCAGGTCCACCGTGCGCTGCCGGTTGTGCGCCGGGCTGAGCGGGCAGTCCGAGGCCCGGACCATCGTGGCGAACGGCCACAGCCCCGGGCTCACGTACGGCTGGCGCAGCTCGACCAGGCAGTCGCGGGGAAGCTGGGCCAGGAGCCTGCGCACACCTTCGTTGACGGTGGAGCAGTCGGCCTCGGGACCGGGCGGCGGCGGGTCCTCCACGGCGAACTGGTCGATGAAGTCGATCTTGATCCCGTCCATGCCCCACTCGGTGACCGCCCGGGTGAGGTGGCCCGCCAGGAGGTCGCGGATGTACGGGTAGCGGGGATCGACGATGGCCGCGTTCATGTGCTCCTTGTACGCCAGCGTGTACGGCTGCACGCGGTCCCAGAGCGCCGTGTGGCGGCCGACGAACGGCAGGGCGTACCAGAGCAAGTAGGCCAGCCCCTCACCCCGAACCTTAGCCACGTGTCCGGAAATTTCGGGAAAAGAGGTGGGGGACGGCTCCCACTCGCCGACGTAGCCGTAGCCGCGTCCCCGATCGTCGCTGTGCCAGCCGTCGTCCACGATGATCGCCTCGCAGCCCAGCTCCGCCGCCGGTCCCGTCTGCCGCTCCACGCTCTCGGCGCTGACGTGCTGCTGCATGGCGTACCAGGTCGAGTAGGCGGGCATCCGCGCCGCCCTCGGCACGTCGGCGACGGGGCCGTGCAGCGCGCGCCACCAGTCCGCCACGCCGGCCAGCGTCGCCGCGAAGTGCCGCCGGGTGAGGTCGAGCCGCAGCAGCAGCCCCGTGTCCGGCGTGGCCTCGTGCTCCACCCAGAACCCGAACTCGCCGCTCTCCTCCACCACCCCGGTGCGCGTACGCACGGGCTTGACGACCTCGCCCGCGGCGAACGTGCAGATGGCCACGTCACCGGCACCCACCAGGCAGCCGACGGGCGCGTTCTTCTCCAGCGCCGCCGTGCGGGGACGGCGCCAGAACGGCGGCAGTCCCCGGTGCTCGCCACCGTCGGCGGCCCAGAAGGCGGTCGCGTCCACGCACGGCACCCGCCAGGCCACCCGCACGTCGGCCGTCCGGTCGGGGGTGACGCGGAGTTCGAGGACGCCGGGGGACGGCTCGGCGGCCGTCCAGGTGAGCGCGGCCGCCGCCGTGCACTCGAACTCGAGCCCCGCCGCCGCGAACCGCACCTCCTCCGGCTGCTCGAACGCTCGATCGTGGGGCTGCCAAACGCCGGGTGCTGCGGTCACTCGTCCGTCCTGTCTCGATCGCGGTGGTCGCTCAGATTCCGTCGAGGGTGAAGTGCTGCTGGATGGCGACCGCGGCGGCGCCGCAGGCCCACTGCTCGAACGACCTCGGGCGCAGCAGCAGACGGCAGTCCGCCGCCGCGCCGAACGCCTGGGCCGTGAACGAGCGGTTGAGCTCCTCCTCGAACAGCTCGTACGAGAGCAGCCCGGGCACGTCGCCGGTCACGATGATCCGCTCGGGCCCGAACAGGTTGGCCATCGCCGCCATGGCCAGGCCGATCGCGTGCCCCGCCCGTGCGAACACCTCCCGCACCGCCGCGTCCCCCGCGTGGGCGGCGCCGATGGCCGCCTCCACGGTCAGCGACCTGTCGCCGGACGCCGCGCGTGCGGCCGCCAGCAGGGGCTCGGTCCCGGCGATGGCCTCGACGCAGCCGCGCCCGCCGCAGTGGCACTCGGGCTCGTCGCCCCCGACAGGGATGTGGCCGATCTCCCCGGCCACGCCGTGCGAGCCGGCCACCACCCGGTCGTTCACCACCAGCCCGCAGCCGATCCCCACTCCCACGGTGACCAGCGCGAACGACAACGCGCCCACCCCGTCGCCGAACCACTGCTCGGCCACGGTGAGCGACTTGACGTCGTTCTCGATCGTGACGGCCAGGCCTGTCGCCTCGGCGGCCAGCCGCGCCAGCGGCACCTGACGCCAGTGCAGGAAAGGCGAGTAACGCACCATCCCGTGGGCCTTGTCGACGTCGCCCGACACGGCCAGGCCCAGCGCGTGGCAGCGCTCGCCGTACGCGGGGTCGGCGGCGAGCAGCTCGGACACCAGCTCGCCCAGCGCCGACACCACGCCCTCGACCGACGTCGTGTCCAGCGGGCGGTGCGCCGAGACGAGCGGCTGGGCACGCAGGTCGGTGACCACACCGATGAGCTCCTCATGGGTGATCTTCACGCCGCAGAAGAACTCCCGCTCCGGCCGGATGGACAGAGGGCTGGCCGGTCGGCCCGCACCCGGTGCCGTACGCTCGGTGGCCTCGAGCTCCTCCAGGTAGCCCGCCTCGATGAACGGCCGGGCGGCCTTGGTGACGGCGGCGGACGACAGGCCGCTCCGCCTGGCGATCTCCACCCGGGAGACCGGCCCCTGCGTCAGCACCATGGTGAACACGGTGGCCGCCGCCGGAGTCGAGGTGAGCCGAGGGTGCATGAGTGCAATAGTAGCAGTAATTAACTTCGTCAAGAATTGAATTCGAGCAGGGGCATGCCTAGGCTCGCGGCATGCGATCGGTGACCTTCGACGCCTCCAGCCGCAGGTGGGCGCTGCGTACCCCGGCCACGAGCTACGTCGTCGCCCTCGCGGACGACGACGCCCCGCGCTGCCTGCACTGGGGTCCGGCGCTGACCGCCGAGCAGGCGGCCGGCCTGCCCGCGCCCGCCGCGTTCGGGGCCAGCAGCTTCGACAGCACGGCAGGGGAGGAGGAACTGGTCACCGAGGTGGGCGCGCGGTTCGAGACGCCGTCGCTGCAGGTCGTGTTCCCCGGCGGGGACCGGGGGATCGAGTGGCGGCACGAGGGCCACGACATCGACGGGGGCCACCTCACGCTGCGCTTCTCCGACCGCCGCCACCCGTTCCTGGTCGAGCTGCACTACCGGGTGCACGCGGACAGCGACGTGATCGAGCGCTGGACGGTGCTGCGCTCTCAGGTGCCGGTGACCGTGCTGCGGTGCGACTCGGCGGCCTGGAGCGTTCCGATGCTGGGCGGCTACCGGCTCAGCCACGTCACGGGCGGCTGGAGCTCCGAGCACGCGCTGAGCCGTACCGAACTGGTGATGGGGGAGACGACGCTCACCAGCAGGCGCGGGCTGAGCAGCCACCACGCGAACCCGTGGCTCATGATCGACGGCGGTGACGCGGGGGAGCGGCACGGCGAGGTGTGGAGCTGCGCCCTGGCCTGGAGCGGGAGCTGGCGCGTCACGCTCACCCGCACGCCGTCCGGGCGGGCGAGCTGGACCGGCGGGTTCGGCCACGAGGGCCTCACCTGGCGGCTGGAGCCGGGCGAGGAGTGGGTGACGCCGGTGTTCGCCGGCGTGTACGCGCCCGACGGGTACGGCGAGGCCAGCCGCCGCTGGCACGACCACGTCGCCAGGCATGTGCTGCCCGAGCCGGACGAGTTGCGCCCGGTCGTCTACAACGCGTGGGAGGCCGTCGGGTTCGACGTGAACGAGGCCAACCAGAAGGACCTCGCGCAGTTGGCGGCCCGGGCGGGTGCGGAGCTGTTCGTGATGGACGACGCCTGGTTCGGCGGGCGGACGAGCGACGGTGCGGGCCTCGGCGACTGGTGGGTCAACGAGGACCGCTTCCCCGACGGGCTGACCCCGCTCATCGAGGCGGTGCACCGGCTCGGCATGCGCTTCGGCCTCTGGGTCGAGCCCGAGATGGTCAACCCCGACAGCGACCTCTACCGCGCCCACCCCGACTGGGTTATGCACATGCAGGGTCGCTCACGCACGCTGCTGCGCAACCAGCTCGTGCTGAACTTCGCCCGGCACGACGTCGCCGACTGGGCGCACAAGTGGCTGCACAAGCTGGTCTCCGAGCACGCCATCGACTTCCTGAAGTGGGACTTCAACCGCGCCTTCACCGAGGCGGGCCGGCCTGGCGACCCGGACCAGGACCGGCTCTGGATCGACCACGTCAGGGCCGTCTACTCGATCATGGACCGGCTCCGCGCCGACCACCCGCACCTGCGCATCGAGGCGTGCGCGGGCGGCGGCGGCCGTACCGACCTGGGCATCCTGGCCCGCACCGACCAGGTGTGGGCCTCCGACAACACCGACGCCCACGACCGCATCGCGATCCAGCGCGGATTCGGCCAGGTCTACCCGGCCCGCGTCATGGCCGCCTGGGTGACCGACAGCCCGAACCCGCTCACCGGGCGCGCCGTCCCGCTCCGCTTCCGCTTCCACGTGGCGATGGCCGGGGCGCTCGGCCTCGGCGGCGACCTGACCCGCTGGAGCGACGCCGAGCTGTCCGAGGCCGCCGAGCTGGTCGCCGTCTACAAGGACATCCGGCCGGTCGTGCAGCTCGGACGGCTGTGGCGGCTCCCGTACGGGGTGCAGTACGTCCACGGCGACCGGATGGTCGTGCTCGCCTGGCGCGGCCCCACCGCCTTCGGCACGCCCCTGCCTCCGCTTCGGCTGGCCGGGCTCGACCCGCTCGCCCGTTACCGCGACGAGGACACGGGCGCCGTGCACCACGGAGCGGTGCTCATGTCCCGCGGCCTGCCGCTCGACCTGCGCGGCGACTACGCCAGCGCCCTGGTCCGCCTCAGCGCCTGCTGAAGCCCCGCCATGTCGGTGCGGGACGCCGGGAACCGGTAGAACGGGTGTGTGAGATTCGGCGTGCGGCAGTTCGAGCTGTCCTTGATGCACCGGATGCGCGACCTCAACCCCGAGAGAGTGGAGGAGGCGCTGGGCGACATGGGTGCGTCCAGGGCCGAGCTGCGTGCGGCCCACACCCAGTGGACCAGGATGCTCCACTCGCCGCGGCCCCCGAGGGACCTGCGGAGGCTGCTCGGCCCCCCGTCGTACGCCGGCACGACCTCCGTGGGGAGCCTGACCTGCGGCGTGGTCCGCTGGGCCCTGCCATCCTGGCCGGGCCTGGAGTTCGAGGTCCTGACCGGCCCCGGCGGCGAGGTGTGGAACCAGTGGTTCGTCCGCCCCTCGGGCCCCAAAACGTTGTCCTTCGACGAGCTGGTCCCCTGGGGCTGCGTGGTCGGCGACGTCGGCGCGAGTTTCCCCGGCGCCGTCCACCTCGAGGGCCAGGCCCCGCACCATTGGGCGGTCGACCTCACCCACAAAGGCGCGGCCCACCGCGCCCGCTTCGTCTACGGTCTCTGCCAGCGTATCGACGTGCTGTAGACAGCTGGTAAGGCCGAGTGATCAATCGCATGATGATGGTGCGAACCTGTCGTCCCGGCCCCTCGTGGGCGGGACGCTTTCATGTCCCGGCCAGGAAGGTGACGAGCATGCCCCCGAACCCCAAGTCCCGTCGTCCGCGCGCCCTCGCCGCCGCGGCGGCCGTGTTCTCGGGAATCCTCGCGTTCGGGGCTTCAACCCCGGCCGCCTCCGCGCAGCAGGACATCGTCTGCCCGCCCGAGGCGACGGTCTGCCAGGAGATCCGGGGAGTGCCCGCCGACTACCGCTATTGGTTCATGATCCGCCCCGCTCCGACGACGGCCACCTTCTCCTTCACCGTCAACGGCGTTTCCACCCCCGGCTCCCTGGACACGAGCATCGTCGGCACGGCGCTCGAAGGGGACTTCTGGCCCGCCGTGGTGCTGGTCAGCGGGGACCGGGTGTGCATGCGCCACAGCGGCGCCACCGCCGAGTACTGCGCCACCACGCCGTAGCACTTCTTTACTGGGCTGTACAAAATCCGCTAGCCTCCTCCCATGGGCAGGCCGCGTGAGTTCAGCGATGAGGCAGTCGTCGATGCCGCGATGGCGGTGTTCTGGGAGAAGGGATACGAAGCGACGAGCACCCAGGACCTCTGCGCCCGCACCGGCCTCGGCCGGGGCAGCCTCTACAACGCCTTCGGCAGCAAGCACCGCCTGTACGAGGAGGCGATCCGCCGCTACGCCGAGACCAAGGCCGACGCGCAGCTGGCGATGCTGGCCGAGGCCGGGTCGGTGCGCGAGCGGCTCAGGGACCTCATGCTCGGCGTGATCGACGCCGACATGGCCGACCCCGGCCGGCGCGGCTGCCTGGCGCTCAACGCGGCCACCGAGTCCAGCGGGCGCACCGAGGCCGTCGCGGGGCTGGTACGGCGCCAGTTCGCCGACCTGGAACAGGCGCTGTGCCGGCTCGTGGAGATCGGCCAGAGCACTGGTGAGCTGTCGCCGGACCGGCCGCCGCTCCAGGTGGCGCGCGCGTTCCAGAGCGCGTACTACGGCCTGCGCGTGCTCGCCAAGGTCACCGACGACAGGAACGCCCTCCTGGACGTCGTCGAGGGGGCCATCGCCGCCCTGTAGAGATCCGGCCACGGCAACCGAGCCGTGGCCCCTTTTCCGCCCTTATTTTGTACTGACCTGTAAAGAAAGAGGTCGAGATCGATGAGACCGGCTGCCAACGCCACCGTGCCGTCACTGATGTTGTGCGTCTTCGGCATAACCACGGGCGAGTTCGTCATCGCCGGGATCCTCCCGGACATCGCCACCGACCTGGCCGTCTCGATCCCGGCCGCCGGGCTGCTGGTGACGGCGTACGCCATCGGGATGATCGTCGGCGGTCCCGTGCTGACGGCGCTCACCGCCCGATTTCCGCGCAAGCCGCTCATCCTGGTCATGCTCGGGATCACCATCGCCGGTAACCTCGCCTCCGCGCTCGCACCCTCGTACGGCGTGCTCTTCGCGGCCCGGATCGTCACGTCGCTGGTGACGTCCACGTTCTTCGCGAACGCCATCGTCATCGCGGTGTCCACCGCCGCTCCAGGAAAGCAGGCGTCCACCGTCTCCAAACTCGTCTTCGGGATGAACCTGTCGATGATCCTGGGCGCGCCCATCGGCACGTTCATCGGCAACGACCACGGCTGGCGGGCCACGTTCGTGGCCGTCACGGTGTGCTGCGCGGCCGGGTTCCTGCTGGTGTGGCGGGTGGTGCCGGATGTGCGCGACGCGGTGGGCGGGACGTCGGCCGTGGCGGAGCTGCGTGTGTTCCGCGCCCGCGACGTGCAGCTCGCCATCGCGGTCACGGCCGTGGGCAACGCGGGGCTGCTCATGGTGTTCACCTTCTTCGCGCCGCTCGTCACGAACATCACGGGCTTCCCGGCCGCGGCGGTGGCCGTCCTCCTGCTCGTGTACGGGGTCGGCGCGGCCGTCGGCAACTTCGCCGGCGGCTGGCTGTCGGACCGGGCGCCGATGCGGTCGCAGCTTGGGCTGCTGGGTGTGCTCGCGGCGGCGCTCGTGCTCACGTGGGCGGTCAGCGGCAGCACGGTGACCACCGCGATCATGGTGTTCGTGCTCGGCGCGGTGGGTTTCTCGGTCATCCCCGGCATGCAGGCGCGCGTCCTGTCCACCGCCTCGGCGGCGCCGACTGTGGCCATGGCGGTGAACGCCTCCGCGTACCAGCTCGCCGCCGCCTTCGCCGCCTGGCTCGGCGGCCGCGTCATCGACGGCGGCTTCGGGCTGCGCTCCCTCTACGTCGTGGCGGCCGCCGTCACGCTCGCGGGCATCGCGGTGAGCTTGTACGCCTGGCGCCGCGCCCGCGTCCCGGCATGATGCCGCCACCCCCCGGCAACGCCCTGAAACGCTTCGAAAATGGTTCAAGTCTTGCTCGGCTGTGGGCATCACTGAGAGGGACGACGTACGCGGGAGAGCGCGAATGACCGATTCAGCGATGGTGCGGTTCTACAGGGACAACGGTTACCTGCTGGTCAAAGGGCTGCTCAGCAAGGGGGAGGCGCGGACGTACCGGGAGGAGTGCCACGGGGTGCTCGCACGGTTGCGCCCGGCGGACCCAACCTGGGGGAGCGCGCGGCAGCTCGGCGGGGGCGCGACCGAGCTGCGGCACTGCCACGACGCGCAGTTCTACTCGGCGGCGTTCGCCCGGCTCATGGTGGACCCGCGCTTCACCGACGTGGCGGCGGCCCTGATGGGCTCGGAGAACGTCCAGCTCCACCACACCAAGATCTTCGTGAAGCCCGCCGAGAAGGGCTCGCCGTTCCCCATGCACCAGGACGCCGCCCACTTCCCGCACACCCGCCACACCGTGGGCGCGGCCATCTTCCACTTCGATGACGCGCCCGAGGAGAAGGGATGCGTGCGGGTGGTGCCGGGGAGCCACAAGAACGGGCCGCTGCCGCACATCGAGGAGGGCGGGTGGCACCTGCCGCTGCCGGAGTGGCCGCTGGAGTCGGCCGTCCCGGTCGAGGCGCAGGCAGGGGACGTGCTGTTCCTCAGCTATCTCACCGTGCACGGGTCAGGCGTCAACCGGGCGGAGGAGGCCCGCACGACCCTGCTCATCCAGTACCGCGACCCCGGGGACGTGCCCGCCGACGACGTGCACCGCTCCCGGGGGCAGGGGATGATGCTGCGCGGGGTCGATCCGGCGCGCCACATCTGAGCCCGCGCCGGAGGTCGCCTCGTCAGTGGCCGTGTCCATGACCGTGGCCGGCGAACGCCGCGGCCGGCTTGCCCGGCGGCACCAGCCAGAGCGCCACGGCCGCCGCGGCGCCCGCGGCGACGGCGCACAGTGTGAGCCCGGAGACGAAGCCCCCGATACCCGCCGCCGGGCCCGGCGTGAGGCTGGACGCCGCGACCGTGGAGACGACGGCCACCCCTATCGAGCCGCCGAGCTCGTGGAAGGTGTTGATGACGCCGGACGCGACACCGTTCTCGCCGGGCGGGATGTTCGCCATGGTCGTGGTGGTGGCCGTCACGAACGCCGGACCGATGCCCAGGGCGGCCAGGACGAAGCCCGGCAGCACCGTGGTGTACGCGCTCGCGTCGGGTGAGATGCGCGTCATCAGCGCCGCCCCCGCCGCGGTCACCACGAAGGACGCCACCGCCACCGGCCGCCCGCCGATCCTGCCGATGAGATGCCCGCCGAGCTGCGCGCCGATCGTGATCGCGACGGCCACGGGCAGGAAGAGCAGCCCCGTCTCCAGCGCGCTGAACCTCAGCACGTGCTGGAGGTAGAGCGAGCTGAGGAAGAACAGGCCCAGCATCAGTCCGGTGGCCATCAGCATGACGAACGTCCCCGAGATCACCGGCCGCCTGGCCAGCGTCTCGGCCCGCATCAGCGGGGACCGTACCGACCGCTCGACCAGCACGAACAGGACGTACAGCAGTACGGCCCCGGCCAGCGGCAGCACCGTGCCCGCCGACCCCCACCCGGCGTCGCCCGCGGTCACCAGCCCGTAGATCAGCAGCGCCGTCGCCAGCGTGACGACCAGGGCGCCGGGCACGTCGAGCCGCTCGCTCCGCCCGGGCGTGGGCGGCACCGTCGCGGGCACGGCGGCGAGCACCACCAGCCCGATCGGGACGTTGACGAAGAACACCCACGTCCATCCAGGTCCCGCGGTCAGCACGCCGCCGAGCAGCACGCCCAGGGCCGCACCTGTGCCGCCGATGGCGGCCCAGACGCCGAGCGCGCGCCCGCGCCGCTCGCCCGTGAAGGTGACGGTGATCGCGGCCAGGGCCGCGGGGGAGAGCAGCGCCGCGCCGACGCCCTGGAGCGCCCGCCCGGCGATGAGCATCGCGCCGCTCCCGGCCAGCCCGCACACTAGCGAGGCCGCCGTGAACAGCCCCAGCCCCGTCATGAGCGTGCGGCGGGCGCCCCACGCGTCGGCGAGCCGCCCGCCGAGCACCATGAGCCCGCCGAAACAGAGCGTGTACGTGGTCACCACCCAGGTCAGGGACTCGCGGCCGAGCGCGAGGTCCGTGCCGATGGTCGGCAGCGCCACCTGCACCACCGTGATGTCGACGATCAGCATGAACTGGGCCAGGCACAGCAGCACGAGCAGGCCCCACCCGCCCGTGCGCGCCTTGGCGGGAACCGTGTCAGAACTCACCCGAAGTCTCCTTAACTCGCACACTGATGTTCAAGTTAACAGCCGTGAACCATACATGGGTAGGGTTTATCGGGGATGAGTGTCCGGGACAGGTGGTCCTGGGGAGGCTGTGGTCAGGCGGGCGCGGAGAGCAGCGACAGCATCGTCTTGATCAGCACCGGCTCGACCTCCTCGGGCGCCAGCCGCCCGGTCTCGCGCTCCTGCGCGGCGCTGTGGATGATCGAGAAGAACGTCGTGACCAGCCAGGCCAGCGGCAGGTCGGTACGGAAGTCTCCCTCGCGCTGCCCGCGCGCGATGAGCCGCTCGACCCGCTGCAACGGCCGGTCGTGGTGCTCCCTGATCCGCTCCGTGGGCAGCACCCGGTCGGCGGCCAGGAACAGGCGGCGGTGCCGGTCGAGGAGCTCCCAGGACGACCGCAGCAGCCGCGCCATGGCCTCCGGCGCGGGCGCGGTGTCGATCGACTCGTCCGCCAGCACCGCGTCCGCCATGTCGACCGCGTGGTCGAGCACCGCGTCCACCAGCGCCTCCCGCGACGGGAAGTGGCCGTACAGGGTGACCCTGCCCACCCCGGCGGCCTTGGCGATGTCGGCCACGCTGGCCGTGGGGTCGGCGCTGAGCAGCCGGGTCCCCGCCTCGAGGATCGCGGCGATGTTGCGCTCGGCGTCCGCACGCCGAGCGGGTACGGGCTGCCGTGCCGCGGTCTTCGCCATGCGACCAGCCTACGACGACGGCCCCGCCGCCGACGGGGACCCGGGGGCTTGCGGGTGACGCGGCGTCAGGGCCTAGCGTCTTGCGATGTGAACGGACGACGCTGGAAGATCGGCGAGCTCGCCGCCGCCACGGGTGTGACCGTGCGGACCCTGCGCCACTTCGACCAGATCGGGCTGCTGGGCCCGGTCGAACGGTCGGCCGCCGGCCACCGCGTGTACACCGATGACGACGTGCGCAGGCTCTACCGGATCCTGGCGCTGCGCGAGCTCAGGCTGCCGCTGGGCGAGATCGCGGAATCGCTGGACGGAGGCGACCTCCAGGCGATGATCCGGCGTCAGCTCGAGCAGGTCGAACGCCGGCTGGGCGCGCAGCGCGCCCTGCACCGCAGGCTGTCCGGCATCGCCGGGGCGCTGCGCGAGGCCCGGGAGCCGTCGATCGACCAGCTCATCGAGACAATGGAGGCGATGATGCAGGCCAGGCACTTCACACCGGAACAGCTCGTCAGGTTCGAGGAGCGGCATCGGGAGCTCGGGCAGGAGGGCCTCGCCGACCGGCTGCGGCAGCTCGCCGCCCTGGCCGCCGAGGCGCTCG
>NZ_JBFAMX010000305.1:0-11682 GCF_040659615.1 Nonomuraea sp. NPDC049784 | reverse complement strand
GGCGCCGGTGACCACGTGCGCGTGCCCTACAAGGGCCGCAACAAGCCCGCCTTGCAGAAGGCGCCAGCGGAGCCCACGCGCCAAGCTCCGCGGGCCCGGCGAACGCGCCAACAGCTGAAACCTGGCGTGTCCTCCGCAAACTCAGCTACTGCCCACTCCTCGCAGGTCAGCTCGTCAAAGCAATCCTTGTCTTTCAGTTCCGCGAAGCGGGATGAAACACTCAGTGCACCCGTTGCCGACTCTCGGCTGGTGCCTGCGATTCCTGCCCACGGCTACGCGAGCCTGCCCGGCCTGCGCCCACCTGGTCGAATGGCCTGCAGACGCCCGTCGTGCGCCCTCCGGTCTTCAAGTGCAACGCCCCGATGCTTCATGGCTTGACCCTACGGGTGGTGATCCAGTAGGAGAGGGCGTCACCAGCACCTGAAAGAGCGCTTCGATCCGCTGGGCAAGCTCCTCCGGCTCTTCGTCGGTCAGCGCCGGCGTGCCCAGGATGCTGCGCATCAGCCACACCCCCGCCTGAAGGGACAACATCAGTTCCGCCCGGATCCCGGCCCCGTCGCCCGGCAGTTCATCGTCGAGGTGCCGTCCGGGGTGCCGTCCGATCGCCTCGCGCATGATCTGGGCGGCTCTGGGGTTGGCCGCCGACCTCAGCATGAGCAGGAACGGCTCGAGTTCCTCCGCCTCCGGCGCCGTCCGTGCCACCAGCGCCCGCGCCGTCTCGCCGGCCAGTTCCGCGCCCGTGCCCGCGATCACCGTGCGCGGCGCGAAGGACACGTCCACCGCCTCCGCGAAAAGTTGTTCTTTCGAGCCGAAGTAGCGGTTGATGAGCATCGCAGTGACGCCCGCGCGCTGGGCGATGTCGCGGACGCCCACTCCGTCGTAGCCGTACTGGGTGAAGGCGGCGAGGGCCGCGTCCAGGATGGCCTGCCGGGTGGCGGCGGCGTCGCGCCGGCGTTTGCCCGGAGCGTTGCCCTCGGACGCCGATGTGTCGGCGGGGGTGGTGGGCATGTTGGCATCACGCATGTCTACGAGTGTAGACTAAAGAGAAAGTCTACGACTGTAGACATTGAGGCATCTGACATGTCTCCGTAAATGAACGAGGGCAAGCATGGATCTTCAACTGACGGGTAAGCGCGCGCTGGTCACCGGCTCCAGCTCCGGCCTCGGCGAGGCAATCGCCAAAGCGCTGGCGCGCGAGGGCGCCGAGGTCGTCGTCCACGGCCGCGACCGGGCCCGTGCGGAGGCCGTCGCCACGGCCATCCGGGCGGACGGCAGTAGCGCCCACGTCGCGATCGGCGATCTGGCCACCGACGAGGGCGCCGATGCCGTGGCCGAGGCTGCACTGGCCGATGGGGCGATCGACATCCTGGTCAACAATGCCGGCTCATACCCGCACCGCTCCTGGAAGGAGGCCAGTGTGGCGGACTGGCGTCAGACCTACGAGGTCAACGTCATCTCCGGGGTCCGGATGATCACGCGCATCGTCCCTAGCATGCACGAACGCGGGTGGGGGCGCGTCATCCAGATCGGTGGCGGGCTCGCCCTTCAACCGGGTGCCGACCTGCCTCACTACAACGCCACCCTGGCCGCTCGGCACAACCTCGCGGTCTCTCTGGCACGTGAGCTGAAGGGCACCGGCATCACCTCCAATACCGTCGCCCCGGGGGCTATCCTGGTCGACACCGTCCAGCAGTTCCTCACCGACCTCGCTCCGGGCCGAGGGTGGGGTGAGACGTGGGCGGAGATCGAACGGAACGCGATCGAGGAGCTGGTGCCCAACGACGTCGGCCGGATGGGCAGGCCCGAGGAGATCGCCGCCGCGGTCCTCTATCTCAGCGGCCCGCTCGCCGACTACGTCACGGGCACCACGCTGCGGGTGGACGGCGGCACCATCCGCGGCGTGCACTGATCGTCCGCCGCTCTCCCGATCCCCGGCAAGGGCGCTGCGACAGCCATTACTGAGTGCATTTCATCCGGCTTCGCGCAGCTGTAGCACAAGGATGGCTTTCACGAGTTGACCTGCCAGAAGAGGGCAACAGCGGAGTTTGTGCAGGATGCGCCAGGTCTTCAACTGCGCGTTGACGCGTTCGCCCGGTGCGCGGAGCTTGGCGTGGGCGGCATTGGCGGCCTTCTGCGAGGCGGGCTTGTTGCGGCCCTTGTACGGGACGCGCACGTGCTCGACCGAGCCGACGTAGCCTTTGTCGGCCAGGACAATCAGGTCGGTGGTGTTCAGACGGCGCAGGATGCCCCAGATCCGGGCGGCTTTGAGGTCGTGTACCGAGCCGGGCAATGGCCTGGAAGAGCTGGTCGAGCAGGAAGCGACCGAGGAAGCACTGGCTCAGTTCATCGCCGCCAACGAGCCAGTGTCTATGGCGGAATTTCGCCGGCTCAGCCTCTGGGCCGGCTGGCGGACCTGGGAGAGGTCGTCAACGAAGCGCTGAGCAAATTCAGTATCGGGCTCCGCCCCTTGGACTCGCGCTGGCCAACTGTGTACTCGGTGTCGTTCCTCCAGCTGTACAACCACCTGGTGGAGAAGGCTGAGTTCCGTCAGTGCGCCAACGAACTGTGCGACAAGACCTTCGTTCGTCAGCGCGGCCGGGCGGAATTCGGCCAGCACCGCACGTCGGGCATCTTGTACCACTCGCGTGATTGCGCCCGCGCTCAGGCGCAGCGGCAGCTTCGTCGGCGCCGCAAGGCTGACCAGGCCCAATTGCTGACCGCTCCAGGTCGCAACCAGACGACGCTCATCGTGATCCTGACACTGCCTGTCCTGCCCGTCGCCACATATGCCGCCAGCTCGCTTCCGTCCACGGTCCCGGACACCGCGAACGAGGTCGGCTGGCCGGCATTCGTCTCCACGGTCGAAGGCGTGGTGGCCGCCCTGCCCGCGGACGAGCGTGCCCGGGCGGTGATCCTGACCAATGACTACAGCGAGGCGAGCCCGCTCGTCCTGCTCGGATCAGGGCTGCCACCTGTCTATTCCGGCCACAACGCGTACTGGGAATGGGGCCCGCCACCGGCCCGCCGTACGGTCGTCGTGCACGTCGGCGACCGGCGGCCGACCGACTGGAGCCGCTTTCTTCGTCGGCTGCCACGACGTGGCCCGGATCGACAACGGGCTGGGCATCCCGAACGGGGAGCAGGGCAAGGCCGTCTCGGTCTGCACCGGTCTGCGGGCGTCGTGGACCACGATGTGGCCCGGACTCCGGACCATCAGCTAGTGCGGTGACCACGAACGTTCACCGTGATCGATGATCACGCGACGCGGGTTGCCGAGCATCCCCAGCGGCGTTGGCGCTCACTGCGTACACGGGCGCGTTCGCGCCGCTGGGCGGCCAGGACGTCGGGATGGCGGGCGTTGGCGTTGCGCCAACGTAGATACGCCTGGAACTTGCGGGTCTGCACGGTGTGGTTGGGATGGTTGGAGTTGCTCTCTGCTTTGGGGCTCATCGCGCCCTCCCGAGCGGAGAGCCGAGGCGCTGGTAGAGCTCGATCGGGCGCACCACCACCCGCCAGGCTTCCAGGCGGGTCGGTCGCGGTGCTCGTCGGTGATCTTGCAAGCGATTGCGGGCTTGCTTTCGCTGGATTTCATCCTACGATGAATTAAAGGCGGCGAAAGGAGAGTCGTGATCACCGAACGTACTGGCGTGCTGGTGTCCGGAGGCGGGCCGGCGGGCATGATGCTCGGCCTGCTGCTGGCCAGAGCGGGGATCAAGGTCACCGTGCTGGAGAAGCACGGCGACTTCCTGCGCGACTTCCGCGGGGACACCGTCCATCCCTCGACCATCCGTCTCATCGACGAGCTCGGCCTCGGCGAGGGCTTCCGCGCCCTGCCGCAGAGCCGTCTGAACAGGGTGGCGTTCCCCACCCCGGACGGAGGCCAGAGCACTCTCGCCGAGTTCGGCCGGCTGCCGGGGCCATACAACTACATCGCGCTGGTGCCCCAGTGGGACCTGCTCAACTTCCTCGCCAAGGCGGCCGGCGCCGAGCCGGGGTTCGCCCTGCACATGAACACTGAGGCGACCGCACTGCTCAGGGAGGGCGAGAAGGTCGTCGGCGTCAGGTATCGCACGGCGGACGGCGCCGAGGGAGAGATCCGCGCCGAGCTGACGGTGGCTTGCGACGGCAGGCATTCCACGCTGCGACGGGACGCGGGGATGGTTCCCAAGGAGTTCCCCGTGCCGTTCGACGTCTGGTGGTTCCGCCTGCCCAAGCGGGAGAGCGAAGGGGGCGCGCCTGCCAGCATCCTGCCGGTCTCGCAGGGCAACGAGATCCTGCTCTCGCTGAACCGCGAGGACTTCTACCAGGTGGCGTACTTCATCCCCAAAGGTGCGGACGCGCGGCTGCGGGCCAAGGGAATCGAGTGGTTCCGCGAGCGCGTCGCCCGCCTGCGTCCGGACTTCGCTGACCGGGTGGACCACCTGGAGAACATGGACCAGGTGGTCATGCTTGACGTGAAGCTGAACCGCCTCGACCGCTGGTACACCAACGGCCTCCTGCTCATCGGCGACGCTGCGCACGCCATGTCGCCGGCCGGCGGCGTGGGGATCAACCTCGCCGTCCAGGACGCGGTGGCCGCGGCCGCCGTCCTGGCCGGGCCGCTGCGGCGGCATGCCGTCACCCGCGCCGACCTGGCGGCCGTGCAGCGACGCAGGCAGCGGCCCGTCGCGATCATGCAGGCGTTCCAGCGAGTGATCCAGCGGGTCGTCTTCGAGTCGGCGTTCGAGGGCAAGTTCGCGGGTCCGCCCAAGGCGCTGCTCTACCTCGGCCGGGTGGTTCCAGGCTTCCGCTCGCTACCGGCCCGGCTCGTGGGCTTCGGTCCCCGGCCAGAGCATGCCCCCGCCTTCGCTCGCCGACGTCCGTAGCGGGTCCTGCCGCCACCTGGGCAGGAAGACGGCCGTGCCGGCCAGCAGGATTTCCCGCGATCGCGACCGCGACCGCGGTGCGGGCGATCGTCAGCCCGGGTCAACACTCCCCACAGGGCCGTGACGACGGCGACGGCCGCACGCCCGCTGATGGTCCAGGCAGTGAGCACGTGGGCCTTCGCGTCGGTCGCGGTGCGCTGCAACGCGTCGAGGGTCCGCCGGCCGCTCACCTCTCCGGCAAGGGCCAGGATGGCGGGCCGCTCGTAATAGGCGTTCGCGATGCCGGCCTCGTTTCCGGCCGCGTACGCCTCGGTGAGACTGTCATAGTCGTTGGCTCGGGACGGATGTGCGGGCTCAACGTGATTTTCGGGCACGGTAGGCAACCGCCGCTCCCAGCGGCCAACTATCGTTCACAGCCACAAACCAGCGCGCCCCTCCGGGCCCGGCCCGGAAACTGTCGGCGCACCGGTGCATGAAGTGGTCAAGTTCCTGTGCCACGGCGAGATCAGCTCGTACTGGCTCGGGGTGCACGAAGCGGTCATCACCCGCGACGTCTCGCCCGATCCCAATGCGGTGAGCTGGGTGGGCTGGCTGACGAGCGCCGAGTGGAGCGAAGCCGTGAGGCAGCACCGGTTCATTCCAGACGGGTAGGAGGCGCTCCGCCGATACCCGTAGGTCCGACTTCGCAGAGCGTTATCAAAGCTCATGATCACGCGGATTTGTCGTCAGGTACGGTTCCAGCCGGACAAGCCGTGTCCGTAAATCTTGTTACTAGGGTGTTCGACCGGTGAGAAGATCGGGGGTGCTCCGAATAGCAAACGCAGGACTCGCAAGATTGCCGGAACCGCTGCACGCGCTTGCGCTGAAGCACCGTGAACTGCTGAAGTTCGCGGTGGTGGGTGGAACAGCGTTCTTAGTGGACAACACGATGTTCTATGGGCTGAAGCTGACCATTTTGGAACCGAAGCCGGTGACCGCGAAGATCATCGCGGTGCTCGTGGCGACGATCGTGTCCTACGTGTTGAACCGCGAATGGTCGTTCCGGACCAGGGGCGGCCGCGAGCGCCGTCACGAGGCGGCGCTGTTCTTCCTGGTCAGTGGCGTCGGTCTAGTGCTCAGCTCCGCGCCGCTATGGATCTCCCGGTACGTATTTGGCCTGGAGACCCCGGATGTGAGCCTGGTGACCCAGGAGATCGCCGACTTCATGAGCGCGCAGATCATCGGCACGCTGATCGCCATGGTCTTCCGCTTCTGGGCGCTCCGGAAGTGGGTCTTCCCCGACGAGAAGGCCCAGTCCGGTAGCGTGCGGCTGGCTTCCGCTCCCGATTCCACGGACAAGGCGGCTTGATGGCAGCGAATCCAGAAGCTGTTTCGGCGGTGGGACTGCTTCATGCCGCTGCTGCGCCCCACGGGCCCGGCCCCGCGGATGGCCGCGAATAGATAGCGAACGAAAGTCCCGTAAGTCCGACATCACGGAGCGTTATCAAAGCTCGTGATCACGCGGCCTTGCTCGGACAGTGCTCATGATCAGCTCGGCCAGGTAGACGGCCGCCTTGTCCTTGTCGTCGCCCACCGACGTGAGCAGGGCGGCCATGTACTCGGCGGGGTAGTTGGCCTTCAGGTACGCGGTCCAGTAGGCGACCAGTCCGTAGCCGGCGGTGTGCGACTTGTTGAACGCGTACCCGGAGAACGGCAGCATGACGTCCCACAGCGCCTGGATCGCCTCAGCCGAGTAGCCGTTGGCTCGCATGCCAGCCGAGAACTTGTCCCACTCGGCGTCCAGGACCTCCTTCTTCTTCTTGCCCATGGCGCGGCGCAGCAGGTCGGCGCCGCCGAGCGTGTAGCCGGCCGGCTCCCGGGCGACGGCCATGATCTGCTCTTGGTAGACGAGCAGGTGGAAGGTGGTGCCCAGGATCGGCTCGAGCGCCTCCTTCAGCTCCGGGTGGATCGGCTTGATGTCCTGGCGGGCGTTCTTGCGGTGGGCGTAGTTGGTGTGCGCGTTGGCCGCCATCGGGCCCGGCCGGTACAGGGGCGAGGACGGCGGCGATGTCCTCGAACCGGGTGGGCTCCATGAGCTTGAGCAACTGCCGCATGGGGCCGCCGTCGAGCTGGAACACGCCGAGGATGTCGCCGTGGGCCGGCAACTTGTACGTGGGCTCGTCATCGAGGGGGAGCGTCTGGGTGTCGAGCTTGATACCCCGATTCCGCTCGATGATCTTGATGGCGTGGTCAATGATGCCCAGGTTTCTCAGGCCCCAGGAAGTCCATCTTGATCAGGCCTATGGCTTCGCAGCTTGGGTAGTCGAAGCCGGTGATGATGACGCCGTGCTTGGCCCGCATGTGCATGGGGATCAGGTCCAGCAGCGGCGCCGAGGCCAGGATGACCGCGGCGGCTGCACGCCGGTGCCGCGGATCAGCCCTTCGACGCCGCGACCGGTGTCAATGACCTTGCGCACGTCGGTGTCGCTTTCGTACAGCGCGCGAATTTCGGCGCCTTCGTTGTAGCGGGGGTAGTCCTCATCGAACAGTTTCGCCAGGGGGACGCCCTTGCCCATGACATCGGGCGGCATCGCCTTGGTGATCTTGTCGCCCATCGCGAACGGGTAGCCGAGGATCCGGCTCGCGTCCTTCACGGCGGCCTTGGCCTTAATCGTGCCGAACGTGTTGACCTGCGCGGTGAACTCACTGCCGTACTTCTCGGTGACGTAGGCCACCATGCGGTCGCGCTGGCGGTCGTCGAAGTCGAGGTCGATGTCCGGCGGGCTGATCCGCTCGGGAATGAGGAACCGCTCGAACAGCAGGCCGTGCTCCAGCGGGTCGAGCACCGCCCACAGCTCGTCGCTGACCTCCCACGGCTTCAGCTTCGCCACCCGCGCTCCTCCCGCCATCGCTACAGCGAGAGATCAAAGCACCTGTGTAGTGGCCTTGTAGCGACTCTGTGGGGGCGGTGCGGTACCGTCCGGCTGTCGTGATCAACTTCGATTAGTCCCAACCGAAGCAGGACATCACTGGCCGCGGGTCGGAATCGCCATGGCGGCAGGTCGATGTCCAGCCGTACGGCAAGGAGTATCCCATGTCGGAACGTGAAGGAAATCTCGTACGGAAGGTGGCCTTGACGGCTGCCGCGTTCGCTGCCGCGTCCGCGGTCGGAGTCGGAGCAGCCGGTGCCGCTTCGGCTGCCGAGTCCTCTCAGGCGAATCTCTCCGAGGTCGCGGCGACCACCGACCAGAACAGCGCGCTCGGTGCGGTGCTGAACCGGGTGACCGCCGACGACGACATCTTCCGTCCTACCGGCAGTTTCAACAGGTGACGGAGCGGGTTCGTTCCCGTGGCTGATCGGGCCGTGTAGCGGCCTGCTGGGACACGAAGGGCAGAGAGGCGAAGGACATCGTGATCGAGCTACCGATCGTGCAGGTGAAAGAGCGAGCTGCCGAATGGCCGACTCAGGACGTGACCGATCAGGCGCTTGCGGATCCGTCCTGGCGCCCTCTGCCCTTCGTGGAATTCGCTCTCAAACTCCACGGCCGGTGCAACCTGGCCTGTGACTACTGCTACATGTACGAGATGGCCGACCAGAGCTGGAAGAACAAACCGGTGGCCATGTCACGCGAGACGATCGACCAGGTCGCCTTCCGGCTCGGAGAGCACCTGCGGGCTCACGCCGACGAAATTCAGGGAGCGTCGGTGAGGATGCACGGCGGCGAAGCGCTGCTCGCCGGCGCGGATCAATTCGCGTACGCGGCGCGAGCGTTCCGGAGCGCCGCGCCGTCCGAGGTCCCGCTGCGGCTCGTCACCACCACGAACGGCGTGCTCCTTTCTGACGAGAAACTACTGAACGTCCTGCGCGAACACCGCATCGGTGTCACGGTCAGCCTCGACGGCGACAGCGAAGGCCAGAACCGTCACCGCAAGTACGCCAACGGCCGCGGCAGCTATGACCTGGTGATGCGCGGCATCGAGGCTCTGAACCGCCCCGCTTACCGTGACCTCTTCGACCTTGTGCTGTGCACCATCGACCTGGAGAACGACCCCCTGACCACCTACGAGGCGCTGCTCGCCACCGGGGCGCCGGCCGTGGACTTCCTGATGCCGCTCGGCAATTGGTCGTCTCCTCCACCGGGATGGACCTCCGGGGACGGGGGCACCGCGTATGCGGACTGGCTGATACCGATCTTCGAGCGCTGGTATTCCACGGTGCCGCTTCCGACCGGTGTCAGGCTCTTCGAGAACATCATGACGTTGTGCCTCGGCGGTCATGCCTACACCGAGGAGCTGGGGCTCAACCCGTTCCAGCTCATCGTCATCGAAAGCGACGGAACCATCGAACTCGGCGACGCATTGAAGTCCGCCTACGAGGGCGCCCCATTCACCGGCTTGAACGTTTTTCGCGACACGTTCGACGACGCGCGACTCCTTCCGGGCGTCGTCGCCCGGCAACGAGGGGTGGCCGACCTGTCGCCGATCTGCGTTTCCTGCTCGATCCGGGATATCTGCGGGGCCGGCGAGTACAGCACTCGATACCGCGCCGGCTCGGGATTTCTCAATCCTTCCGTCTACTGCGCCGACCTGGCCAAACTGATCTGCCACATCCGCGACCGGGTGCTCGCCGACGTGGAACGGTTGAGGGCCGAGCGTGCGGAGGCAGGCTGAGAATTGGAGCCGGCGGTCCGCATCCCGCCCGGTGGACACACCGCGGTGAAGGGAGAGCGGGCCATTCCTGGCGGAGATCCCGGACGAACAGGAGCGGTGGGCAGCCCTCGCCGAGCCGCCGCTGCATGAGCGGACGGGAGAGCACCGGTGGACCCAGGACGCGGCCAAGCGCCGGGGTCGGGCATCGGGTCGACCGCCCGGTTACCTCAAACGGGCCACCTTGACTCCGCCGGTGCTGACGTTCCGTCTGGAGTTCCCAGGCGGCCGCGATAGGCGCGGCGGTACGCGGTCGGCGTGGTGAGCGCGTCGCGCGACAGGTGCAGGCGCAGGCTGGCGGCTGTGCCCAGCCCGCACCGGTGGGCCACCTCGTCCACGGGCAGGTCCGTGCTCTCCAGGAGCCGCCGTGCTTCGATGAGGCGCTGCGCGGTCAGCCAGCGCAGCGGGGAGGTGCCGGTCTCGGCCGCGAAGTGCCGGGCGAACGTACGAGGTGACGATCCCGCCCGGCGGGCCAGGTCGGCGACGGTGAGCGGTTCGGTCAGCCGGTCCAGGGCCCAGGCGCAGACGGCGGTCATCCCGGGCCCGCCGGCCGGCAGGGGACGCCGCAGGAACTGCGCCTGGCCTCCCTCCCGATGCGGAGCCACGACCAGGCGCCGTGCGAGTTGGACCGCGACCTCCGCGCCGTAGTCGGTACGCACGAGGTTGAGACAGAGGTCGATGCCTGCCGCGAACCCGGCGCTGGTCGCGATCCTCCCGTGGTCGACGTACAGCAGGTCGGGCTCCACCTCGACGGCCGGATAGCGGGCCGCCAGATCGGGCGCGTCCATCCAGTGCGTGGTCGCGCGCAGGCCGTCGAGAAGGCCGGCAGCGGCCAGCGCGAACGCCCCCGGCGCGACGGCGAGGAGCACGTCGAACGGCTCACGCCCGGTCGCGTCTGCTATGCCGAGCCGGGCGACGAGCACGTCGCGCACCCCGTACCCGAGGCCAGGATCCTGGTCATCGAACGCAAGGGCAGCATCTGATCCGCCGGTGTGCCGGGCCGAGGTAGCCGACATCGTGCGGGCCGTAGCGGCCTGACCTGCACAACCGATGTGATCGTGCCAGTGGTCTGGCGCCGCTCACCACCGGTCCCAGTGCAGAACCTCCTCCCGCGGTATGCGGGGAGCGGGTTTGAAGTCGGTGCCGATGGTGAAGGCCAGCGGGATGAAGGCCGCCAGCATGACCTCCTCGTACGGCACGCCGAGCACCTTGGCCAGCTCGCGTTCGAGCGGTCCCTGGGCGGTGGTCCACACCGTGCCCAGGCCGCGCGCCCTGGCGGCCAGCATGAAGCTCCACACCGCGGGCAGGATCGATCCCCACGCACCGGCCTGTACGGCCACCGGGGCGCGTTCGGTGCGTCCCTCCACGCCCGGGATGACGAACGCGGGCACCCGGTGGATGTTGTCGGCCAGGTGGCGCAGGCCGTCGAAGACCCGCTCGGTGGAGCCGGGATGGTAGTTCATCCGCCGCACGTCGCGTTCGGTCAGCGGCTGCCCGGTGGCCAGCGGTAGGGCGCGCAGGAAGATGTCGGCCACGGCCCGCCGCTGCTCGGCCTCGGTCACGACCGTGAAGTGCCAGCGCTGCCGGTTGCGCCCGGTCGGTGCCTGTACGGCCAGGTCCACGCACTCCTCGATCAGCTCGCGTGGCACCGGGCGGGTGAGATCCAGGCGCTTGCGCACGGCGCGGGTCGTGCTCAGCAGCTCGTCGGGGGTGAGGTCCAGCGTCACGATGTGTCTCCTTCAGGCGGTGGGGGCGGGTACGGGTGCGGGGCGGCGGGGGCGCAGGCCGAAGATGGCGACGAGAGCGCCGAGCAGGGAGAAGCCGCCCGCCATCAGGAAGGCGATCCGGTATCCGGCCAGCGTGGAGCCGCCCAGCGTCATCATCGCCGCCAGCACCGCCACACCGATTCCGGCGCCGATCTGGACGGCGGAGGTGACCAGTCCTGAGGCCAGCCCCTGCTGCTCGTCCGGCAGGCCGGCGACGGCGGCGATGTTGAGGCTGGGGAAGGACAGCCCGTTGCCGATGCCGTGGACGAGCAGCGCGGGCAGCAGCACTGTGAGGTAGTCGCCGGTGGCCCCGGCCCGCAGGAACAGCAGGATGCCCGCGCCTTGGACCAGCATTCCGGCGGCGG
>NZ_JBFAMX010000304.1:0-11695 GCF_040659615.1 Nonomuraea sp. NPDC049784 | reverse complement strand
GTGCTGGCCGCGACCGCCCTGGCCACCGGCACAGGCGGCGAGGCGCCCGACGGCAGCGGCAACTACGCGGCCACCCCGCTGGCCTCGTCGTCCACCTGGGCGGCGGGCGGCAACTCCGGCTCCTTCACCTGGTCGTACCCGATGGCCCCGGTGGAGCCCGCGGCGGGACCCGCGCCCGCGCTCGACCTGTCCTACGACTCGGGCAGCGTGGACGGGCGCACCGCCACCAGCAACAACCAGGGCACCTCGGTGGGCGAGGGCTTCGAGACGGCGGCGACCTCCTATATCGACCGCCAGTACGGCTCCTGCGACGATGACGGCCACGACAAGCAGTACGACCAGTGCTGGAAGTACGACAACGCCTCGCTCGTCCTGAACGGCAAGTCCACCGAACTCGTCAAGGACGACACCAGCGGCAAGTGGCGGATGAAGAACGACCAGGCCGCCACCGTCACCCACTCCACGGGAGCCGCGAACGGCGACGACGACGGCGAATACTGGACCGTCATCACCGGCGACGGCACCAAGTACGTCTTCGGCCTGAACAAGCTGACCGACGCGGGCACCCAGCGCACCAACTCGGTGTGGACGGCCCCGGTGTACGGCGACGACTCCGGCGAGCCCGGCTACGACAAGGGCGACACCTTCGCCGACCGCGCCGTCGTCCAGGCGTGGCGGTGGAACCTCGACTACGTCGAGGACACCCACGGCAACGCCATGTCGTACTGGTACACGGCCGAGACCAACTACTACCGCAAGAACAAGGCCGACACCGCGAGCACCCTCTACACGCGCGGCGGCTACCTTGACAAGATCCTCTACGGGCAGCGTTCCGACACGCTGTTCACCGTGACCGCCCCGGACCAGGTGACCTTCTCCTACGCCGAGCGCTGCACGCTCGCCGACTGCGGCAGCCTTACCAAGGACACCGCGGAGAACTGGCCCGACGTCCCCTTCGACGCCGTCTGCACCAAGGACGAGTCCAAGGACGACTGCCACTCGGAAAGCCCCGCCTTCTTCAGCCGCAAGCGGCTGGTGAAGATCGAGACCTCGGTCCTGTCCGGTACCGCCTACAAGCCGGTCGATCAGTGGGCGTTCACCCAGAAATACCTGGACGGCGGCGACATCGGCACCTCGGCCGACCAGACGCTGTCGCTGATGTCGATCGTGCACACCGGGTACACCGGCACGCCGCTGCCCCTGGATCCGGTCTCGTTCACGTACGCGATGCGGCCCAACCGGGTGGCCGGAGGCACCC
Organism: Nonomuraea sp. NPDC049784; assembly: GCF_040659615.1. Taxonomy (NCBI): domain Bacteria; kingdom Bacillati; phylum Actinomycetota; class Actinomycetes; order Streptosporangiales; family Streptosporangiaceae; genus Nonomuraea; species Nonomuraea sp. NPDC049784. The sequence goes on along the minus strand of NZ_JBFAMX010000304.1, from coordinate 10,437 downwards.
AGCCGGGCGGCGGCAACATCCTGCCGCTGACCAGGCCACGCATCGAGACGATCACCTCGGAGACCGGCGCGATCACCACGGTCAGCTACAACGAGCCGGAATGCGTGCGCGGCTCGCTGATGCCGAAGGCCGAGGACGACGACTCCCTGTCCTGCTACCCGCAGTTCTGGCACGTCAACGGCGCAACCGACGCCTCCATCGACTGGTTCAACAAGTACCGGGTGCTGGCGGTGAACACCGCCGACCCCGCCGGGGACAACCCGCTCACCGAATACTCCTACGACTACGAGAAGCCGGGCTGGCACTACAACGACAGCCCGTTCACCCCGGCCGGCGAGCGCACCTGGTCGATCTGGCGCGGGTACCAGAAGGTCACCACCTACGTCGGCGACACCCGCAACACCCGTTCCAAGAGCGTTTCCGTCTACCTTCAGGGCATGAACGGCGACCGGCTGCTCAAGTCCGCCGACCCCAGGACCGTCGACCCCGACAAGCGGCGCGCGGCCTCCGTGCCCGGACTCGACTTCTCCGGACTCGACGTGCCCGACCTGACGGACTCCGAGCAGTTCGCGGGCTTCACCCGCGAGGAGATCACCTTCAACGGCGCCGACCCGGTCGACGTGACGGTCAGCGACCCCTGGTCGGCCAGGACCGCGACCCAGCACAAGTCGTACGCCGACACCGAGGCGTATTACGTGCGCACCGGGAAGACCTCGGAGCACACCTACCTCACCGTCCCCAAGACCTGGCGCACCCTCACCACCGCCACCACGTACGACGAGTACGGCATGGCGGTCAGGCAGGACAGCACGGGCGACACCGCCAAGAGCGGCGACGAGACCTGCACCCGCACCTGGTACGCGCGCGACGACGCCAAGGGCGTCAACGCGCTCGTCTCCCGCACCCGCGTGACCGGCCGCCCCTGCTCGGTCAAGGAGGCCGACCTGTCGCTGCCGACCGGCGGCGCCACCGCCGGGGACGTGCTGTCCGACACGGCCACCGTCTACGACAACGCCGCCGCCACCGGATGGTCGGCAGGCCAGAAGCCGGTCAAGGGGGAGGAGACCTGGACGGGCCGTGCCACTGGCTACCCGGCGGCCGTCACGGGCGACGACCGCCCCCCGACGGGCTGGCAGCGTACGGCCACGACCACCTTCGACGCGCTCGGCAGGCCGCTGACCAGCACCGACGCGGGCGGCAACCCCACCACCACCACGTATACGCCGACCGGCGCGGGCGTGCCCACCAAGACCGTGGTCGTCAACGCCAAGCAGCACAAGACCACCACGTTCCTCGACGGGACGCGCGGCCTGCCTGAACGCACCTACGACGCGAACAACGCCAAGACCGAGCAGACCTACGACGGCCTGGGCAGGCTCATCGGCGTGTGGTTGCCCGACCGGAGCAAGGACGGCGGCCAGACACCCAGCATCGCCTACTCCTACGTCTACGAACGAGGCAAGGCCCCCTCGATCGGCACCGGGACCGTAAAGTCGTCCACCACGGCGAGCTGGTCGTACCAGATCTTCGACTCGCTGCTGCGCCCCATGCAGACGCAGCGGCCCACGCCGCTCGGCGGCCGCCTGCTGACCGACACCCGCTACGACTCGCGCGGCCTGGCCTACGAGACCTACAGCGACATCTTCGACTCCAAGCAGACGCCCAACGCCACCTACACCCGGGAGGAGTACGGCGAGGCGCCCAAGCAGTCGAACATCGTCTTCGACGGCGCGGGCCGCGCGATCAGCAGCGCGTTCCTCACCTATGGCGTGCAGAAGTGGACGACCACCACCACCTACACCGGAGACTCCACCGCCGTCAGCGCGCTGACCGGTGGCAAGGCGACCCGGACCATCACCGACGCGCTGGGACGCACCGTCGAGAGCCGCGAGTACGACTCGCCCTCGCCCGCCGACACCCAGTACGGCGCCGCGACAGCCGGCGGCCACACCTCCACCTCCTTCACCTACCGGCCCGACGGCAAGCAGGCGACCGTCACCGGCCCCGACGGCTCCCGATGGTCCTACACCTATGACCTGTTCGGGCGGCAGAGCGGCATCAGCGACCCCGACAAGGGCGCGAGCACCATCGGCTACACGACGCTCGACCAGACCGACAAGATCACCGGCGCGAACGGCTCGGTGCTGCTGTACGGCTACGACGAACTCGGCCGCAAGACCGGGCTGTGGTCCGGGTCGCGCACGGACGCGAACAAGCTCGCCGCCTGGACGTACGACACGGTGGCCCAGGGCGCGCTGACCTCCGCGACCAGCTACGACTCGGGGAAGGCGTACACCAAGAAGGTCCTCACCTACGACGCGCAGTACCGCCCGACCAGCACCGAGATCGACATCGACCCCAACGACCCGATGGTCACCTCTAAAGCGGCGAAGGCGAGCTACACCCTCACGCGCTCCTACAACCTCGACGGCACTCCGAAGAACGTCACCGAGCCCGCGGCCGGAGGTCTCGCCGAGGAGACCGTCAACCTGACCTACACCCCGACCGGGCAGGTCATCGGGGTCACCGGGACCCAGGACTACCTGCAGACGGCCGACTATAACGCCCTCGGCCAGCTCCAGCAGCTCAGCCTCGCACTGTCGGGATCCAACGACGCGAAGCGCACCTACGTCAACAACACCTATGAGGAAGGGACAGACCGGCTCACGAGATCCTTCGTGACCACTCAGTCCACCCCCGTCAAACCGCTGGACCTGACCTACCGCTACGACGACGCGGGCAATGTCACCGAGATCGCCGACACCCCCACCCAGGACGGCGCGGGCAAGAGCGACATCCAGTGCTTCACCTACGACGGCCAGCGCCGTCTGACCGAGGCATGGACTCCGGCCACCGACGACTGCACCAGCAAGACCGTGGGCGGCGCGGCCCCGTACCGTACCGGCTACACCTACAACGACTCGGGCCTGCGAGCCACGCAGACGGACTACAACGGCTCCACCAGCACCTACTGCTACGGCGACACCGTCAAACGGCACGCCCTGACCACGGTCACGACCGGCTCCTGCACGGGCGTGACCGCCACCTACTCCTACGACAAGTCCGGCAACACCACCGCGCGCCCAGGCCAGACTCTCACCTGGGACGCGCAGGGCCGCATCGCCACCTTGACCCAGGGCACGCAGAAGACCTCCTACCTGTACGACGCCGACGGCACACTGCTGGTCCGCCGCGCGATGGGCGACGGCGAAAGCGTGCTCTACCTGGGCGCCACCGAGATCCACTCGAAGAAGACAGGGACCGACGTCAAGAACTGGGCCACCCGCTCCTACACCGCGAACGCCCAGGTGATCGCGGTGCGCACCACGGAGACGGGGACGAACGCGGTCTTCTTCTCCGCCGGCGACGCGCACGGCACGTCCTCGCTGGCGGTCGACGCGAGCAGCCAGGCCGTCAGCAAGCGCTACACGACCCCGTTCGGCGCGGTACGCGGGACGACGATCGGCGACTGGCCCGACGACAAGGGATTCCTCGGCAAACCCGCCGACGACGCTACCGGGCTCACCTCCGTCGGGGCCCGCATGTACGACCCGCTCACCGGCAGGTTCCTGAGCGTGGACCCCGTGCTCTCCACCGACCAGGGCCAGTCGCTCAACGGTTACTCGTACGGGAACAACAACCCCGCCACCTTCAGCGACCCGACGGGCGAGGAGATCGGCTCCAAGCCCAACTCCTGCCAGTACGACCTGAGGTACTGCTCCAAGGACGTGCAGGAGGAAGTCGGCTACGACCCGAAGACCGGCACCGTCACCCCGCCGTCGCAGAAGAAAAAGAAGAAGCCCCGGCCGACACCGAGCCCGACCCCGAACGCACCGCCGAAGCCGCCGCCCGGCGGATGCTACTGCCACGGGGACGGCACGGTCTACCTGCCGACGGCGCTGGCCTTCCACCCGTTCCACTGGGGCAACAACGCCAACGGCGCGAACGAGCTGGCCTTGGTCTACGACGCGACGCCGGGCTGGAGCGGCAACTCCTGCGAACGCCGTTCCCGCCAGTACGTCTGCTACGGCGGCTCACCCGGCGGCGACCAGCCGATGACGATCGGGGACGTCCTGTTCTACCCGTACTCCAAGCAGCACTTCCTGAACCGGCTGCGGGAGGAGAAGGAACGCAGGGAGGACATCGCCAGGACCGCTGGCCGTAAGACGGCTGACCAGTACGGGCCTGACCTCGAAAGACACGAGGCGGTGCACTCCCAGCAGTGGACGCACATGGACGCGGCCTCCTTCCCCACCGACTACGCCGCCGAGTCCGCGAAGTCCATGCAGAAAACCGGCACCCCCTGGGCCACCAACCACTTCGAAGTGGACGCCAACCTGTGGTGGGGCGGCTACCTGGACTGGCACCCGCTGCAATACGGGCCGATCCCGTAGAAGAGAGAGGACGACACGAGGATGAATCACAGGAGAAGGCCGGGGCTCAGGCGCGCGGCCGTCGCGTTGACGGCTCTGGCCTTCTTCGGTACGGGGTGCACACCCACGCACGAAGGCGTACTCGCCGTCGAACGGGCCCAGGACGGTGGGGTCAGGTTGTTGCTGGCCCACTGCCCCGGCTATGTCGCGCGGGACTTCTCCGTCATCGCCGACACCGGTGACGAAGGCGAGTTGGCCGGCTGGAGCGTGCACAACGGCAGTTGGACCGCGTCCGCGCAAGACGTGCGGGTCTTCCAGGACCCGCCCGAGGGCTGGCGGACCACGAGCGGCGAACTCACCGCCTTGCGGAAGGGCGTCCCGTATATCGCGAACGTCGACGGCAGCATCGGCGACAGGGGCGTGCGGGGACAGGTGCCGTTCACGGTCGAGGACCTGGAGGGTCTCAAGAGCGGCGAAGTGCTGACGTGGGACGGAGGGAACAAGAACACGAAGACAGGCAGAAAGGACTTCCTGAACGGCGACCCGACCCGTTGCAAGCCTTGAGATTGCAGACCTTGACCGTCGTAGGCCTTGACCGCGCCATCATCCAGCGGGCGACAGCCGAGGCGTTCCGGCAGGTCGAGGTAACCGGCATCCTTGAAGACGATCCGCGCCAGCGCTGTACCCTTCCCTTCCAGCCGGTCCACCGCGTCTTCCCTGATCCGCACGCCCCGGTCCGCGAGCATGGCGCTCTGAGCGCAGCCGGCGGACCTCGTCAGCGGTCGTGAGTGTGGTTGACCTGGGACGATCGCCGACCCTCTTTGGGATCCATGCACCGTTATAGGTACCCTGGGGGGTATGGAGCTGAAGGAGTCAATGGTCGGCGACGCCGTGGTGCGGCTGCGCCGGGCCCATGGGCAGCTTGCCGGAGTGATCGCGATGATCGAGGCGGGCGAGGACTGCGTCAAGGTGCTCACGCAGTTGGCAGCCGTATCCAAGGCGCTGGACCGGGCTGGGTTCAAGATCGTGGCCAACGGGCTTCGTTACTGCCAGGATGCCCAGGCGCGCGGTGAGCAGGCCCCCATGCCGCTTGAGGAGTTGGAGAAGCTCTTCCTCGCCCTGGCCTGACTCGCCCCTCCCCCGGCGCCACACCGAGCCTTCGCGCGCCCGCCTGTCTCGGATATACCCCCGGGGGTACCTACCCTATGGAAGGAACTGGAATGGAGACCATCGCGTTCCGCACGCCCGGGCTGGGCGACCAGAGCTACCTGCTCGCCCACGAAGGCAGGGGCGTGCTCGTCGATCCGCAGCGCGACATCGACCGCTTCCTGGCCGCCGCCGCGGAACGGGATCTGGAGCTGCGGTTCGTGCTGGAGACCCATCTGCACAACGACTACGTCTCCGGCGGCGAGCAGGCCGCGTTGCGCACCGGCGCCGAGCTGGTGTTGCCCGCCGCCGCGGCCGCGGCCTACCCACACACGCCCGCCTTCCACCTGGAGGACCTGGCCGGCGGCGACGGCCTGATCATCCGGCCCATCCACACGCCTGGGCACACCCCGGAGCACACCAGCTACCTGGTGCTGATCGACGGCGAGCCGATGGCGGTGTTCTCCGGCGGAAGCCTGCTGGTCGCCTCCGCGGGCCGTCCCGATCTGCTCGGTCCCGAGCGGGCCACGACCCTGGCCAAACTCCAGTACGGCTCCCTGCACCGGCTGGCAGCGCTGCCCCGTGACGTGGAGCTGTACCCGACACACGGCGAAGGATCATTCTGTACGACGACCGGCGCGGGCCGCCACACCTCCACCATCGGCGCCGAACAGGACGGCAACCCGCTGCTCGCTCTGCCCACCGCCGAGGCGCTAGCCGGCGAGCTACTGGCCGAGCCCATGCCCATCCCCGCCTTCTACGCCTACATGGGCCCCGCCAACACGCTCGGCGTGCCGCCCGCACCCGGCCCGAACCTGCCCGAGATCACGGTCGCCGACCTGACCGATGAGATGCACGTGCTCGACATCCGGCCGAGGGCCGCGCAGTCCGCCGGATTCCTGCCCGGCTCCACCGGCATCGAGCTCGCCGACGACTTCGGCAGCTGGGCCGGCTGGCTGCTGCCGTACGGCGAGCCGATCGTTCTGGTGGCCGAGCCCGGCCAGGACATCGCCGAAGCCCGCACCCAGCTGGCCCGGATCGGCCTTGACGACGTTCGCGGCGTCATCCGCGACCTCGGCCCAGCCGCCACCGCCAGCTTCGAACTGGCCGACCTCCCCGCCTTCCGCGACCGGCTGCCCGGCGCCCAGATCCTGGACGTGCGCATGCCCAGCGAGCGCAGCGCCGCCCCACTGCCCGGCGCGATCGAGCGCTTCCTACCCGATCTCGTCACCGACGGCATCCCCGCCGAGCTGGACCCGGACCGTCCGGTCCTGGTCGCCTGCGGCTCCGGCCGCCGCGCGTCGATCGCCGCCACCATCCTGACCCGCCACGGCCTGACCCCCGTCGTGCTCACCGGAGCCGGCGCCGGTCAGGTCGCGGCCTGAACCACCCCGCACCACCAATCGGAGAGCTCCTTGACCACCATCGACGTGACCACGACCCGCGCCATGGCCGCCGCCGGCGGCGCCATCCTGCTACTGGACGTGCGAACGCCCGCCGAGTTCGAGACCGCGCACGTCGACGGCGCCGTCAACGTGCCCCTCGACCGGCTGGAGACCCACCTGCCCCAGCTCGCCGAGGCGGCCCTCAGCCGGATCGTGCTCATCTGCCAGTCCGGCGGCCGCGCGACAACCGCCCAGGCCAAGCTCGCGCAGGCAGGCATCCCCACCTCGGCTGTCATGACCGGTGGCATGAACGCCTGGCTCGCGGCCGGCGCGCCCGTCAACCGCGGCCGGCAACGCTGGAGCCTGGAACGCCAGGTCCGTCTCGTGGCCGGTCTCCTGGTTCTCGTCTCGGTCCTGCTGAGCCTCGTGACGCCCTGGAGCCTGCTCGTCACCGCGTTCGTCGGCGCTGGGCTGACCTACGCCGGCGCCAGCGACAATTGCCTGATGGGCCTGCTGCTGACCCGGTTGCCGTACAACCGGGCCGGCGCGGCCGACCCCGCCGGCGCGCTCGCCCACGCCTGCCGCCGATGACCGTGGCGCTCGCGCTGGTGCTGGCCGGCGCGCTGGTCGTGGGTGTCAGCCTCGGCCTGCTCGGCGCGGGGGGCTCGGTGCTGGCCGTGCCCGTGCTGGTGTTCGGCGCCGGCCAGCCCATGGCGGTGGCGATCCCGACCGCGCTCGTGGTCGTCGCAGTCTCCAGCATCGGCGCCCTCCTCCCGCGTCTACGTGGGAGGCAGGTGCGCTGGAGCGTGGCCTGGCAGCCGTCGGCGCGGGGACGTCGCGCCGCGAGCAGATGGTGTGAGCTGGCCTGGGAACCGTAGCGATCTCGGACGGTTGCGCCGCCCCTGGGGATGTTCAGGCGAGAGGCCGGTAGTAGAGCGAGAAGGACTTGTCCCGGACGTGGCCTTGGGTCAGGCCCATGCACAGCAGCGGGTCAGCGCCGCACGGTGCGAGAACGGCCAGTCCCTCTGGCTCGCGCGGGAGGAGGTCCCTGGCGGTGGCGTCCAGGATCTGCTGCTCCACCCGACCGGTGGTCAGTTGGATACGGAACAGGCGGATGTTGCCCTCCGAGGAGGCGGGGTTGGCGGGGCTATAGGCGCTGCCGAGCAGCTGGTAGGCATGTCCTGCCCACAGCGTCATGCCCTGGAAGGGCAGCCCCAGGTCGGCGCCGGGCTGGGGGAAGTCGGCGAGCGGGCGGTCGTCGTGTGCCGCCAGACGGGCCGCGTCGAACAGCCGGAAGCGTGGCACGCCTGCGATCTTGTAGCGCAGCAGCAGCCGGCCGGAGACGGGATCCAGGGTGGCGGTGTTGCTGGTCGAGCCCGGCACCGGCCGGTAGGGGGTCAGACGAGGGCTGCCGGGAGTCAGCACGGTGCCGTCAGTGAAAGGGAAGCGGCAGATGCCCCTGCCGTAGCCCGAGGCGGGGTTTGCGTCCCATTCGGTCCACATGAGGGCGCCACCGCGTTCAGTCTGCTCCACGCCCAGGGCGCCGCCGTGGCCGAAGCCCAGCAGGTACATCGATCCGATGAGGGTGCCGTCCATGGACAACCTGTTGAGGCACAGGTCACCTCGCTGGGCTCGCTCGGTGTGGGTGTAGGCGCGGCGTTCTCCGTCCAGGCGTACGTCGCCTTGCATGAGTTGCAGGGCATACAGGTGTCCGTGGCGCTCGTCGAAGCCGAAGGACTGCAGCACTGTGCTGTGCAGCAACTGCCCGCCCGCCAGCAGCATGCGGCCATGCGGGGCCAACTCGCGTGCGCCGGCCGCCTGGGGTGCAGCCCTGCCCGGTCGTGGCCGGGCCGATGAGACGGTGACCGCGGCCGCGAATGCGGCGGCCGCGCTGAGACCCAGCATGCTGCGACGGGTCAGCGGTTTTCGGCAAGGCGTCGTCATCAGGTCTTCCTCCTGAATGCTGTGCCCGGCGGGTACGGGGACGGGCCTACCTGGCCGGGTAGCGCGCCAGGCGCGGCAGAGACCGCACAGCGGTGGTGTTCAGCTTGAGGGTTCGCGGCGGGGCAGTATGGTGCCGCTGAGGATGTAGCGAGCTGAGACAAAGCCGGGACCGTCGGCGAGGCGGTACCAGCGCGCATCCCCCTCAACGCTGCTGCCGCGGGTGCTGTAGGCGAGGTCGATCAGGCTGCCGGAGAGCCGGTGACCGATGACGGGGTAGCCGGCCCCGGGACCAGCGCGGACGGCCAGCGGCACGCCGTGCGACCTTACGCGTCCCTGAGCGTGCACAGTCACTGCGATCAGCCCGGCCACGCCTGCGGTCGGCATGGTGGGCCGGAGCGGGGTGGCCGGCGCGGCTGCCGGGAACAGCGCGACTGCGCCACCGGGCGCCGTGGACATCAAGAGGACAGAGGCGAGCACGATGCCGCGCAGGAGCAAGTGACTCATCGGACGTCCCTTGCGGTGGTGGGGACTGATGTTGAGCTGGAGGAGGTGCGGCGGCGACGGAACCGCCAACGTCATCCACAGAGCGTTACTACCCGATTACTAATTCATCTAAACGATTGTGCATTTGGTCAGATAACAGAGTGCTTTGATTTGTCACTTTTCGTAATCGAGCAGTTGTTGATGTGAGGAAAGGGGGGTGGTTGGCCCATGGAGGGGGAGCCGACCACCCCGTGCGGACATGCCCTTCGGAGCACTGGGTGGTCTGTCGAGGCGTGGCGCCACTCGATGTGCCCCGAACGACGCATGGCGCGCTGCCGCCGACGCGGATCGTCGCCGATGCGTGCTGGTGGTCGGCGCGGCTCCCTGTCGTGGCGAACACCTATGCTTCCCCGCTCTGAGGGGACGGCCTCCGCGGTGGGTTACCAGCCGAGCTCGTCGCAGCCGGCGTGGTCGGCGGGCTCGACCTGGAGGGTGGCGTGGGCGACGCCGTGGCGCCGGCGCAGCAGGTCGCGGGCCTGGTCCAGCACGGAGTGGTTGTCGTTCTGGTCGGTGGTGACCAGGTGGGCGGTGGCGACGTTCATGCCGGAGGTGAGGGTCCACAGGTGCAGGTCGTGCACGTCGCGTACGCCGTCGATCGCGGCCAGGTCCTCCGCGACCGCGGTGGCGTCCATGCCTTCGGGTACGTGCTGGCCGAGCACGGCGAAGACCTGGCGGCCGAGCGAGATCGCCCGGACGGCGACGAAGACGCCGATGGCCAGGGCGATGACCGTGTCCCAGAACGTCTGACCGGTGGCGGAGATGAGCCAGCCCGCGACGATGACACCGACGGATCCGGCCGTGTCGGCGACGACTTCCAGGTAGGCGCCCTTGACGTTGAGGCTCTCGCTCGCGCCCGCGCGCAGCAGCAACAGGGCCACGACGTTCACGACCAGGCCGATGGCGCCCACGACGAGCATCGGGCCGGAGGAGACCTCGGCGGGTGCGCCGATGCGGCCGATGGCCTCGATGACCACGTACAGGGCGACGCCGAGCATCAGCACCACGGCCAGCAGGGATGCGAACACCTCTGCCCGGTATGAGCCGTA
>NZ_JBFAMX010000303.1:0-11703 GCF_040659615.1 Nonomuraea sp. NPDC049784 | reverse complement strand
CCGCTTGGGCCCCAGCGCGGGGATGCGGGTCAGCGCGCGTACCCCCGCGGGAATGCGGCCGCGGAGCTCCTCGAGCTGCGTCAAGGTGCCGGAGCGCAGATATTCGGCCACCTTCTTGGCGATCGACTCCCCTACATTCGGGATCTGCCGCAGCTCGCCGGCGTCGTAGTCGGCGATGTCCGCCACGTAAGCGCCGATGGAGCGGGCCGCCTTCTGGTAGACGCGGATCTTGAAGTCCTCACCGCCGGTGATGGCCAGCAGGTCGGCATACTCCTCCAGCATGGCGGCCACGTCGTCGTTGGTGCGTGCCATGTCGCGTCGTCGCCTCCCTCCCGGACTCCCCTATCCCGAAATCTCGGCAACTATCGGATTCTGACCTGCGCATCCGGCTGCCCCGCATACCCCGGACAGGGCATCGCCAAACCCGGTGGCCGAGCTGTTAGCGGCTCATGGCTTGGGGTAGCCGCGCTGGTAGGCGAGGGAAGGGGGGTGCGGAGATCATGCGCACGCGCCGAAGCGACTCTGAAACACCGGTACAGGCAGACAGTCCGCAGGCCAGGATCGCGGCCGTGGCCGGCGTCGGCGCCGCTGTGGGCGCCGCTGTGGAGTACCTGTTCGATCCCGACCGCGGCCGAAGTCGCCGGGCGAAGGTACGTGACCAGGCCTCGCACGCCACACATGAGCTGACCTACGGGCTCGGCCGGCTGAGCCGTGATCTGAGGAACCGGTCGCGTGGCGTCGCCGCGGGGACCCGCTTCCGGCTGGCCGGCCGCTCCGCGGACGATCGGATCCTGTACGAGCGCGTACGAGCCCAGATCGGCCGCTACCTGGCCCATCCGCACGCGGTGGAGGTGAAGGTCGAGGAGGGAGTGGCGCGGCTGGACGGCGACGTGCTCAGCGGCGAGGACCGGCGCGCGGTGCGGGGGGTTCGCCGCATCCCCGGGATCAAGTCCGTCGACGCCAGGTGGCGCGTCCACCGCGACGCGTCGGAGGTGCCGCGGTTCCAGGGCACGTCCCGCGTCCGGTCGCCCGTCCCTGAGCTGTTCCAGCAGCACTGGGCTCCGTCGGCCCGGTTCCTGGCCGGTACGGGCGCCGCCGCCCTGTGGATCTTCGCCCGCCGGTTCCCGCGAGCCATCTCCTGGCCGCTGCGTGGCGCGGGGCTCGTACTCGGCGCCCGCGCCGCCACCAACCTGCCGCTGCGCCGCCTGACGGGCATCAACGCCGGCCGCCGCGCCGTCGACGTGACCCGCGCGGTCTCGATCGCGGCGCCTCCTGAGCGCATCTGGCCGCTGGTGAGCGACTACTCCATCTTCGCGAGGATCATGCCCGACGTCCGCGAGGTCCGGCGATCCCCCGATGGCAGGCGGTCACACTGGGAGATCCGCGGCCCCATGGGCCGGGCAGTCCGCTTCGACGCCGTGGAGACCGGCCGGCAGGAGGGCAGCCACATCACGTGGAAGTCCCTCGAGGGCCAGCTGATCGCCCACACCGGGGAGGTGCGGCTGGCGCCCGAGCAAGGCGGCAAGACGCGGGTGCAGGTGCAGCTGACCTACAACCCCGTGGCGGGCGCCGCGGGCCACGCGATCGCCCGGCTGCTGGGCGCCGACCCGGGAACCAGGCTCAAGGAGGACCTGCTGCGGCTGAAGTCGTACATCGAGGAACAGAAACAGCCCGCGATGAGCGGGTAACCAGCGAGGGGGACATGTCTCCGGGTGGACGCGCCGGGCACTGGTGGCCCGGCAGGCGTTCGCGCACAGAGACGCCGACGGCCAGCGAAACTCCGGCCGAGGCGGTGCACATCATGCTGGGCTCGATCGCGCTGATCATCGCGGCCGGGCTGGTGGTCCTGAGCTTGTCCGCCGGGATTCCCATGCTCACGGCGGCCATCGGCGTCGTGATCGCGCTCATCGTGACGGACATCATGCTCGCCTTCCGCCGTTCCCGGCGATCCGGGGAGGGGTCGTGACAGGAATCAAGCAAGCCGGCGAGAAGAAGCTGATGCTCTTCTCCGGCCGCGCGTACCCCGAGCTCGCCCAGGCGGTCGCCAAGGAACTGCGGACCGAGATCACTCCGACCGTGCTGCGCGATTTCGCCAACGGCGAGATCTATGTCCGGTTCGCCGAGTCCGTCCGCGGCTCGGACGCGTTCGTGATCCAGTGCCACGCCAGCCCGATCAACGCCCGGATCATGGAGCAGCTCATCATGGTCGACGCGCTCAAGCGCGCCTCCGCGCGGCGCATCACCGTGGTGACGCCGTTCTTCGGATACGCCCGCCAGGACAAGAAGCACGGCGGCCGCGAGCCGATCTCGGCCCGGCTGATGGCGGACCTGTTCGCCACCGCCGGGGCCGACAGGCTCATGACCGTCGATCTGCACACGGCACAGATCCAGGGGTTCTTCGACGGCCCCGTCGACCACCTGCACGCGCTTCCCTTGCTCGCCGAGCACGTCACCCGGCACGTGGACACGGAGCGGCTGACCGTGGTGGCGCCGGACGCGGGCCGGGTCCGCGTGGCGGAGAAGTGGACCGACCGGCTCGGCTGCCCGCTGGCGATCATCCACAAGCGCCGGAACGCCGAACGGCCCAACGAGGTGAGCGTGCACGAGGTGGTGGGCGAGGTGGCGGGGCGCACCTGCGTGATCATCGATGACATGATCGACACCGGCGGCACAGTGGTACGGGCCGCCGAGGCGCTCACCAGCCGGGGCGCCACCCAGGTCATCGCGGCCGCCACCCATGGGGTGCTCTCCGGCGACGCGGTCGAGCGGCTGGAGAAGGCCAACCTGGCCCAGCTCGTCATCACCGACACGCTGCCCACTCCTGAGCGTTTCCCCTCCGGCAAGCTGGTCGTGCTGTCCATCGCTCCGTTGCTGGCCCGCGCCATCAACGAGGTGTTCCGGGAGGGCTCGGTGACCAGCCTGTTCGAGGGCGAGAGCTGATCGCCGGCGCCGCTTGTTCGCCGGTCAGCGGGCGGTGACCGGATCCCCCACCCGGATCCGGCCCGGCTCGCGGGGCACCAGGCGGACGCCGAACCAGGTCTTGCCGTCCCACTTGCGGTGCCTGGCCAGCGTTCGCAGCGGTTCCTTGCCCTTCACCTGGGTCTCCGGATCGATCGTGGTCACCGCGCAACGGTCGCAGAGCTCTGAGACGCGGAAGGGAACCGTACCGATGCGGACCTCGCGCCAGCCGTCCTCCGCGAATGCCTCCGCACCCTCGACGATCACATTGGGACGGAACCGCAACCGCGACAACCGCCCGGGCGCGTCCTCACCTCGCGTGGCCGCCTCCTCGGCCAGCCACCCGTCCAGGACGCTCGCGGACGACTCCGAAACGAGCAGGAGCGGCGCGTCCCACGCGAAACTCACCACCTCGCCCGGCAATCCGCCATGCGCCGGATCGATCGACCTCCGCCCGGGGTCGTCCAGCCAGACCAGCCTGGCCGGGCGCCCCAGCAGCTCGGTGAACCAGGCATGCGCCGCCCCGTCGGCGAGCACCGCCTTGTCCAGCCCGGAGAAGCCGACCGGCGTCGCCTCACCCGTGGCGGGCGGCACGGTCACCTGCTCCATCCCTCGTGCCGTGAGCCGCAGGCCACCCACGGGAGTGGGGTGCGCGGTGACGGAAGCCAGGCGCGGGAACTCGCCGAGCCACAGGTTGTCGCCGTGCTCGTCGACGACCGCCCACCGGCGGTCCCCGTCCAGCCCCCAAGGGTGGACGGTCGCCTCCGACAGCGAGTGACTTCCTCCCGATTTGAGCGGATAAATCAGGATTCGATCAAGAATCATGGCCGCAGCTTATCCGGTTCAGTAACCGGCGCAAGGGTCTGCTGAAATCACGGCCTCATCTCTCGAATCAGGCGTCAGGCGCACCGAACTGGGACACCAGCGTGCGCAGGCCCGCCAGGACCTCCGCCCCCGTCGGGGATTGTTCCGGGTCGTTGAGCCATTGCGCCATCACCCCCAGCAGCAGCGCGAGGTGCACCGAGCCGACAGTACGCACCTCGCGCTCGGGTATGTCCGCCTCGTCCCCGCCCACGAGGTGGGCGGCCATGCCGCGGCGGCCCTCGCGCTGCCCGGCGACGAGCTGGTCACGCAGCTCCGGCGAGTGCTCGGCCTGCACCATGGCCTCCAGGTTGGCCAGCCACAGCGTACGGTGCTCGCCGATCGAGGCGATGAGCTGCTCCCAGAGCGCCTCGAAGCGCTCGGCGGGTGCGGCACCCGACGAGTCCACGGCCGCCATCGCCGCGCCGATCTCCTCGCCCCACTCCCGCATCGCCTCCACCAGCGCCGCGTTGAGCAGCGCCTCGCGCGAGCCGAAGTGGTAGCCGATCGCGGCCATGCTGACCCCGGCCGCCGCCGAGATGTCGCGGACGGTCGTGCGCGCCCACCCCTTCTCCTCCAGGCAGCGCCGCGCCCCGGCCAGCAGATCCTCACGGTTTCCCATGGCGGGCAAGCGTAGCACGCATGCATGAGACAAACGTCTTGCGCGTACGCGCAAATCTGTCGTACGGTGGCGGCCTCGACCTACAGAAGGGAAACCCCATGCGGATCCTGATCTCCGGCGGCAGCGTCGCCGGCCCCGCCCTGGCCTACTGGCTCCACCGCCACGGCCACCGGCCGACGATCGTGGAGCGGGCGCCCGCCGTGCGCGGCGGCGGCGCGGCCATCGACTTCCGTGGCTCTGCGCTGCAGGTCCTGGAGCGGATGGGCCTGCTGGAGGAGATGCGGCGGCACGAGACCGGGATGACCGGGATGACGCTGGTCGACGATGCCGGCGCCGCCCTGGCCGAGCTGCCGGCCACCGCCATCTCCGGTGACCTGGAGGTGCTCAAGTCCGACGTGACGGCCATCCTGTACGAGGCCACCCGCGACACCACCGAGTACCTGTTCGACGACAGGATCACCGCGCTCGACCAGGACGACTCCGCCGTCCACGTGACCTTCGAGCGCAACGAGCCCCGTACCTTCGACCTGGTGATCGGCGCGGACGGACTGCACTCGGCCGTGCGCAGGCTCGCCTTCGGCCCCGAGTCCCGCTATGTCCGTCACCTGGGCATCTACGGCGCGCTGTTCACCGTTCCCAACATCCTCGGCCTCGACCGCACGGGCCTGATGCACAACACCACCGGCCGCAACGCGCTGGCCTTCCCCGCCCGCGGCAACACCGAGCTACGGGTCGGTCTGTCATTCGGGGCCGACCACCTGGACTACGACCGGCGCGACCGCCGTCAGCAGGAGGAGCTGGTGGTCAAGCACTTCGCGGGCGCGGGCTGGGAGGTGCCCCGGCTGCTCGAGGCGATGCACGAGGCCGAGGACTTCTTCTTCGACTCCTCCGGCCAGGTGGTGATGGACTCCTGGTCGACCGGCCGGATCGCGCTGCTGGGCGACGCCGCCTACTGCGCCGCCCCCTCCTCCGGCCGCGGCACCTCCCAGGCGCTGATCGGCGCGTACGTGCTGGCCGGCGAGCTGGCCGAGGCCCCCGGCCACGCCACCGCCTTCGCCGCGTACGAGCGGCGGCTACGCGACTACGTCGAACGCAACCAGCTGCACGGCCGGACCGCCGCCCGCTGGTTCCTCCAGCCGCCCACGGAGCCCCCGGCGGAGGTGGCCGAGGACGTGGTGCCGCTCAAGCACTACGCATGACCTCGACCCGCACCGCCGGGTCAGCCGAGGCGGGCCAGTTCCTCCTCGCTGAGTTCCAGGCCGACGGCCGCGACGGAGTCGAGGATGGTCTCCGGGCGGCTGGCGCCTGGAATGGGGATCACCACGGGGCTGCGGGCCAGCTCCCAGGCGAGGCAGACCTGCTGCGGAGACACTCCGCGCGCCTCGGCGATCTCGGTGAAGGCCGCGTTCCGCTCACTCAGCTCCCCGGTACGGCCGACGCCGCCCAGCGGAGACCAGGGGAGGAAGGCGAGGCCGAGCTCGGCGCAGACGTCGATCTCGGGCTCGCTGGTGCGGAAGCGCGGGGAGTACTCGTTCTGGACGCTGACCAGGCGGTTGCCGAGGATGTCGTGGGCGAGCCTGATCTGCGCCGGGTTGGCGTTCGAGATGCCGGCCATCTGGATCTTGCCGGCGTCGTGCAGGTCCTTGAGCGCGCCCATGGTCTCCTCGTACGGCACCCGCGGGTCGGGCCGGTGGTGCTGGTAGAGGCCGATGCTGTCCACGCCGAGGGCCTTCAGGGAACGGTCGCAGGCCTGCTTGAGGTACGAGGGGCGGCCGTCGATGTCCCAGCCGGAGGGCGTACGGGTATGTCCGCCCTTGGTCGCGACGAGCACCGTGTCGGCGTCGCCGGCCCACAGCGCCAGGGCGCGGGCCACCAGGCGCTCGTTGTGGCCGACGTCGTCGTGCGAGGGCGTGTAGGCGTCGGCCGAGTCGATCAGGGTCACCCCGGCGTCCAGGGCCGCGAGAATCGTACGAATCGACTGGGTTTCGTCGGGCATGTGTCCGGCCACCGACATGGGCATGGCGCCGAGCCCGATGGCTCCCACCTGGCGGTTTCCGATGGCGCGCGTTGTCAGGACGTTGTGCATGAGAACACCCTGCCTGCTGGAGCGCACTCCAGGTCAAATGCCCCGTACGATCGGCTCCGGCCACCGCGTCAGTCGAAGAACCGCGTCAGATGCTTGACGACCGTTTCCGGTTGTTCCTCGGGGATGTAGTGGCCGCTGCCGGGTACTTCGACCACCTCGACGTCGGTCCCCTTGTCGGTGAGGACCTGCCGCAGCAGCCGATAGCCTCCCTCCCCGCCTCCCAGGGCCAGGATCGGCGCGGTCACAGGCCCGTACGTCTTCTCGTCGGCGATGTCCTGCCCGAAGGCCCGGTACCAGGCGTTGCCGGCCCGGATCGCGTCCGCGGTGGAGTAGGCGTGAGCGTAGATGTCCCGGTCGCGGTCGCTGACAGCGCTGGGATCTTCTATCAAGTAGTCGCACATCCAGTCGATCAGCTGGCGTGACCGGCCTTCCAGCAGGCGTTCGGGCAGGCCGGGAACCTGGTTGAACGCGAACCACCACAGGAAACGCCCCGGACCCGCGTGGATGTCGCCGTCGACCTGCTGGCGCCCGGGGCGCGGCAGCAAGGAGTGGTTGTAGAAACGGTCGTCAGGATGAGCGATGTCCAGCAGCGCGATCCGCCGCGTACTCGCGGGATGGTTCGCCGCGAAGGCATAGGCGACCATTCCGCCGATGTCGTGCCCGGCTATGTTGACGGCGTCGTGGCCGAGATGGCGCATCAACGCGTGGATGTCGCCCGCCATGGTCTTCTTGTCATAGCCGGAGGCGGGCTTGTCCGAGCCGCCCATCCCCCGCAGATCAACCGCGATCACCCGGAAACGCTCCGCCAGCGGCGGCATGATCTTGTGGAACTCCCACCAGGTCTGCGGCCACCCGCCCAGCAGGACCAGCGGCTCACCCCGGCCGCCGGCCACATAGTGGAGGCGGATCCCGTTGACGTCGGCATGGCTGCTGACGAACCCGCCCTCCAGCGAACGTGCCAGCTCCACGTCAGATACTGCGTGCGACATGAGACCTCCGAATCGCGGATCGTACTACTGGGGCAGGCCGAATCTCTTGGCGAACGCGGACAGTTCCTCGCGCTGCTGGTCCGGCTCGGTGGCGGCGGTGTTGACCACGACGCGGGTGACCCCTTGGGCGGCGAGCTCCTCGATCCGTTCGACGGGCATGTCGATGGAGGCGAAGCGGGTGTATTCCAGCGCGTCCGGGTCGCGGCCGGCCTCCGCCGCGCCGGCGCGAGCGAGCTCCCACTGAACGGCCCGCTCCTGCGCGTCCAGAGCGCCGCCGGGGAAGTAGCCGTCGCCGCGCCTGCCGGCCCGGCGCGCGGCCGCCCGGCTCGATCCCCCGATGTGGATGGGCAGCTGCGCGACCTGGTAGGGCTTGGGGAAGCTGACCAGGTTCTCGAAGGAGAAGAACTCGCCGTCGAAGCTGACCCCCTCCTCACCGCCGCCCCACAGCAGGCGCAGCACGTCGATCGCCTCGTCGGCGCGGCGGCCGCGCGTGGCGAAGTCGACCCCCACCGCCCGGGCCTCGCCGGGCAGGGCGCCCAGCCCTGCGGTCAGCAGCCGCATCCTGCCCCTGGACAGCACGTCGATGGTGGCCAGGCGCTTGGCCAGGATCACCGGATGGTGGTACGGCAACAGCAGCACGCCGGTGCCCAGCAGGATCCGCTCCGTGGCCGCGGCCACGAAGCTCAGGCAATCGAGCGGATCGACGTAGGGCAGCGTGGGCGGCAACTCGTACGGCCCAACTGCGGCGCCGGGATACAGCACGATGTGCTCGGGCAGGTAGAGCGACTCGAAGCCGCACTCCTCCGCGAGCCGGGCGAAGGCCACGATCTTGTCGGGGTCGACCCCGAAATGGGGCGTGCTGTAGCTGACGCCGAACTTCATCCTCTGTTTCCTTCGGCTCGTTCCGGAGGGGCGGACCGGATCGTAGAACCTTGACGCTGACGTCAAGGCAAACCGGTCTTTCCAGACGATGAGCCGGGCCACTTGGGCGATGCCGGGAATGCGAAGCCCAGTCCAGTTTGGTGGCCGCAGGTCCCGCCATGCCGGGCGGGCCGACAGTAAACTGCCCGATATGCGGCGATTGAGCAGTACGGTGGTCGTGGTGGCGGGGGACGGGGCCGCAGATGTGGTCGCCGGGCTGGACAGGCTGCACAACGTGCGGGCGATCCCACGGGGAGAGCGCCGGCCGGCCGAGGTGATGGAGATCGCGGGGCGGTCGGCGGCGACGTACGTCGTGCACGACGCCGATCCGCTGGCCGATGTGGCCACGGCGTGGACGGCGTACTTCGACGGCACGGGAGTGGCCGGCGCCCTGGAGGTGGCCATCGAGGCCGCGCTGGGCGAGCTGCGCGCCGACCGGCTGACGCTGCCCGACTACTACCTGGTGCTGGACCCCGACGGGATGACGGAGACGTGGCGGCACTGGTGGCTCGGGGTGCTGGGCGGAGCCGCGCCCGTACGGGTCGTGCCGGTGCACGCCTCGGCGGGAGCCGTCGCCGAGGAGCTGGGACGGCTGACGGCGGGGCGGTGGTGGCCGGCTGACCTGCAGACATGGCTACGCGGGCTGCCCCGAGTGGTGCCCGACCAGGCCGGGCTGCCCCGCTCCGGCGCGGTGGTGGCCTAGAAACCTCTGCGGTCCACCAAGTCCGCAACAAGTCGTCCACCATTCCCCTGCAACTCGCGCTCCCTACCTTGAGAACACCGGTCCTCGATGGCCGGACTTCGCAGGGGAGGGGCTCAATGAAACAGGTCTACAAGGTCCTGGCCTACCTGGTCGCGATCGAGGTAGCCGTGCAGGCGTCGATGGTGGTCTGGTTTGACGCCGGACTCAGCAAGTGGATCGATGGGGGCGGCGTGGCCGACAAGACGCTCGTCGAGAGCGGGGAAGCCCCGTTCCCCGAGTTCCTGGGCGTCATCATCCACGGCATGAACGGGATGTTCGTCATCCCGGCCCTCGCGCTGCTCCTGCTGATCTCCTCGTTCTGGGCGAAGGTCCCCGGAGCCGTGAAGGCGGCCGGGCTGGTGCTCCTGCTGGTCGTCCTGCAGGTCACCTTCGGCCTCTTCGGCCACGACATCCCGCTGGTGGGCGCCGTGCACGGCATCAACGCGCTGCTGCTGTTCGGCTCGGCGATCTACGCGGCACGTCGTGGCGCGGCCGTGAGCGCGCCCGCCGCCGTGCACCCCGTGGCCAACGGCTGACGGCGCGTCTCATGCTTCGCCATCCCCCGGGCGGCCGCGTCCGTCTCATCGTCGCGTGCGCCGCGACGGTGGCCGTACTCGGGCCGCTGATCTGGCTCTGGCAGGACAGCCTGCTGCCGGAAGCGTACTCGGTCATGGACATGGGGTACGCCGACTACGGGGGCGGACCGCACGGCTCCTCCCAGCACGAAGCGCATTCGGTAGGAGGAGCCTCGGCCCATGCAGGTCATGGACCGGCGGCCGGGCGCGACGTGACGCAACTGACCGCCGACGCCGGCCGCCCGGCCGACGTCTCGGTGACCCTGGTCGCCCGCAAGCAGCGCTTCCAGCTGCCCTCCGGCCGCACGTTCGACGGCTACACGCTCAACGGCCAGTCCCCCGGCCCCGTCATCAAGGCCACCAAGGGCCGGCTGGTGCAGGTGCGGCTGATCAACGAGTCGGTGCCGGGGGGCATCACGCTGCACTGGCACGGCGTCGACGTGCCCAACGCCGAGGACGGGGTCGCCGGGGTCACGCAGGACGCGGTCGGCATCGGCAAGGAGTTCACGTATCGCTTCGTCGCGGATCGTGCGGGCACTTTCTGGTACCACTCTCACCAGATGTCACACGAGCAGGTCCGAGGGGGGCTGCTCGGGGCGCTGGTGGTCGAGCCGGGATCACGCAAGGGCGAGGTCACCGACGCCGTGGCGCTGGTGCACCTGTACAACGGGGTCCGCACCGTCAACGGGCGCGAGGGCGACGTGCACGTCGAGGCGGCGCCCGGCGCGCGGGCGCGGGTACGGGTGATCAACACCGAGTACGGCGTCATGCCGGCCTGGGTCAGCGGCACGCCGTACCGGCTGGTGGCCGTCGACGGCACGGAGATCAACGGGCCCGCACCGGTGACGGGCAAGGCCCTCGCGGTCGCCGCCGGAGGACGCGCCGACATCGAGGTGACCATGCCCGAGGACGGCTCCCCGGTCCGGATCCACCTCGGCGGCCCCGCCGGCGTCGTGCTCGGCTCGAGGTCGTACGACGCGCCTGCGGTGCCGCGACCGGCGGCGACGCTCGACCTGCTCACGTACGGCACCCGTGCGCCGCTCGCGTTCGACCCCGGCAAGCCCGACCGGCGGTTCGAGTACGACGTGGGGCGCCGCCCCGGCTTCCTCGACGGGGTCCCGGGGGTGTGGTGGACGATCAACGGCCACCTCTACCCCGACGTGCCCATGTTCCACGTGGCCGAGGGTGACGTGGTGCGGATGCGCATCTCCAACCACAGCGGTGAGGGCCATCCCATGCACCTGCACGGCCACCACGCGGTGGTGCTCAGCCGCGACGGCGTGCCGGCCACCGGCAGCCCCTGGTGGGTGGACTCCCTCGAGGTCGGGGCCGACGAGTCGTACGAGATCGCGTTCGTCGCCGACAACCCCGGCGTCTGGATGGACCACTGCCACAACCTGCCCCACGCCTCGGAGGGGCTCGTCACCCACCTGATGTACGAGGGGGTCACCACCCACTTCACCGTGGGCGGCTCGGCGGACAACGAACCGGAGTGAGCTGCTACACGCCGCGGAGAGCGTCGCGTTCCCAGAGCGGCGAGCCCCAGCGGCGGGCGATCTCCACCGCGTGCCCGAAGTGCCCGACGGCCTCGTCCCGGCGGCCCAGGAGGAGGGCCAGCTCGCCCAGCGTGTGCGCCACCGGGCGCAGCGCGAGGGAGTGGGTGGCGGCCCCCGGCACCACGTCGCGGATGGGGAGCAGGGCCTCCACCAGGCCCTCGGCCTCGTCACGCGCGCCCAGCGCAACAACGGCCATCGCGCGTAGTGTCGCGAAGACGGAGTGGTAGAAGTCCTGGCGCAGCGGCGGCAGGTCGCGGCGCACGGCTCTCGCCTCGTCCGGCCGCCCGGCGGCGGCCAGGGACAGGGCCAGCACGTCGGCGAGGAGGGGCCCGCCCGCCTCGTACAGCCGCCGCACCGCGGGCTCGTGCTCGCCGATCCGGCCCTGGCTGATGC
>NZ_JBFAMX010000302.1:0-11744 GCF_040659615.1 Nonomuraea sp. NPDC049784 | reverse complement strand
CGGGGAGAGCGCGGACGGCGTACGTGCCATCGCCTACAGCCCGGACGGCACGATCATCGCCACCGGCGCGCTGGCCGCCGGGGTGACGCTCTGGACCGCAGCGGATCGTCGCCTGCTGGCCCACCTGCCGCTCAAGGGGTTCGCTGCGGTGGATCTGCTGGCGTTCGCGCCCGACGGGCGGACGCTGGCGGTGGGCGGCTCGCACCGTGTCCAGCTCTGGGACGTCGCCGAACGCGCGCCGCTCGGCCCGCCTGCCGTCTACCCGGCGGGTGAGGTGGTCGCGCTGGCCTTCGACGCCGGCGAGCTGCACACCCTACGGACGGACGGCACGCTCGGCGACCATCCGGCCGCCTCCGCGAACGTGGCCGCCGCACTGTGCGCCAGGGCCGGCCGGACGCTCTCCAGGAGCGACTGGGAACGGCTCATCCCCGGCGCGCCCTACCGCACGATCTGCTGACAGGAGGAGACATGCAGCCCTCACCCGGCATCCTCGCCATCCAGGTGACACCCCAGCCGGCCGTCCTGGACGCCGCCCCGGTCGAGATCACCGTCGAGGCGTCCACCGAGAACGCCACCCGGTTACGCGGGTGGTTGGTGAGCCCGGGCGGAATGCGCATACCGCTCGACTTCGCCGCCCAGCCGCCCCCTTGCAACTGGCGGGCCACGCACACGTTCCAGCCGGGAGACCAGGAGGGGGCCTGGCACGTCGAGGCGCGCGCCGGCCGCGCGGAGGCCGTGCACGACTTCGACGTCGAACGGCGCGGCGTCAAGGCCGAGGCGCGGTTCGCGGACTTCGACGCGCAGCCCCGCCGGATCCGCAGGGGCGACCTGGTACGGCTCACCGGCCGGGTCGAGCTGGTCAAGGGCAGCGCGACCGGTCCGGCCGGCGGCCTGACCGTCGTGATCGCGTTCCACGAGCAGGACACGTGCGGCCGGCGGGAGCTCGGTGAGACGGTCACCGACGACCTCGGCCGGTTCGGCACCGACGCGCCCGTCATGGAGAGCGGCGACTGGCGGGCGGAGGTCCGCAGCACGCCCGACGTGATCGGGGCGCTGAGCGGGCCGGTGTTCGTGGAGGCGACGGCCGAGCAGAAGTACGACACGGAGATCGTCGACTACCGGGTGCGGCGCTCAGGCGGCAACACGGTGCACACGGGACGGCTGCGCGGCAAGCCGGTCTCGGCGTGGCAGTGGCTGGGGAACCAGCGGATCTGGGTCTTCTACCGCAAGCCCGGCGCGCCGTCCGGCGCGTTCAACTCGGTCAACAAGAGCACCCTGACCAGGGACAGTCCCGTCGTCAGGAGGGGCCGGTTCGAGGTGCGTACCCAGGTCGAGAACGGCGGCGCGTGGCGGGTCGAGTATTTCGGCACCAACCTGGCGGCGGGCGACGAGAGCGCGCCCAGGCCCGCACCGTGATCATGCCAGGATCCGTACGGAGTCTTCGAGGACGCCAGGAACGCCCTCGCCGCCACGCTCGCCGTCCCGCGTGCGCGACGTGCCCTTCACCGGGAACCGGCACCGCTGCGATCGAGTGCGGAAGATCGTGTACGGCGAGGAAGTCTGTCGGTGCTCGCAGATAGGGTCCGCCGCATGGACGCGACATCCAGCACTCGACGTGCCGTGCACGCCTATGTCGAAAGCGCCGAGCGGCGTGATTGGGAGGGCTTGAGTGCCCTGCTCTCCGACGACGTGGTCTACGAGATGCCGCAGACCCGTGAACGGATCCGCGGGAAGCCGGCTTTCCTCCAGTTCAACATGGAGTACCCCGGTGACTGGCACCTCGAGGTACGGCGCGTCGTCGCTGACGGCCGCCATGCCGCGGCGTGGATCGACGCGCGCGTCGGTGGCGAGCGGCAGGACGCATGCGTGTGGTTCGAGCTCTCCGACCAGGGGCTGATCAGCCGGATCGTCGATTACTGGCCGGAGCCGTACGATCCGCCGTCCGGTCGCGAGCACCTTGTGGAGCGCTGGTAAGGCCTGCCGGGTTTCTGTCATGGACGCGAACGGCGAAGCCTGAGATTACGCAAATACCAGAACAAGAACAGCGATTGTATTACGCCGAGGATGACCAGCGGGATCCCGCCCGGTCGCCGAGGAGCCCACTGATCGAAGACAGTCGCCAGTCCGGAAAGCAATACCAGAGATGCGGCCATGAGGGCGAGCACACGACCCCATAACCGGCTCCGGGGCGAGCGGTCACCGCGCCGCAAGAGCCACCACATCAGGAGAGCCTCGAGTAACCCCGGCCAGAGCAATGACACCCACTCCCAGACCTCAGAGGTGATCACGTAGGGACTCAAGTGCTCCGCCGTCAGGCCCACGAGTACTTCGACCACAGAAAAGGGAAACGTCATCAAGCCCATCAGGATGCCCCCATACATATGGTCCCCAAGGGCTCCTGTCGCGGTGAGGACGGCGACGTTCCAGCTGCGCCTGCGCAACGGGCGCCATCGGCTACGGCCCCGGGCATGACATACATTGGGGGTTCGGCGTACGCACATGCGTACGATGTGCGCTACGGTAGGTGCCATGCCGTCAGACGAACAGCCCATCCCCTCGGTGTGGGCGAGACCGCGCCGTGAGCGGGAGCAGCCCGCGCTGAGCCGTGAGCAGATCGTGGCCGAGGCCGTCCGGCTGCTCGACGAGGAGGGCATCGACGCTCTGAGCATGCGCCGCCTGGGCAGCAGGCTCAACGCCGGGGCCACCTCGCTCTACCGCCACGTCGCCAACAAGGACGAGCTGTTCGAACTGGCCGTGGACGAGGTCTACGGCGAGCTGCCCCTGCCGGAGCAGGCCGGTGCCGCCGGGTGGCGGGCGAGCATCGAGGACGTCGCCCGCGGCCTGCGCGCCACGATCCTGCGCCATCCCTGGATCGCCGCCAAGCTCGGCGAGGTGGGCCTGGCCTACCTCGGCCCCAACATGCTCCGGCAGACCGAGCACATGCTCGGTGTCTTCGAGGCCGCCGGCTTCTCGCCCGACGAGGCCGACCAGGCGATGAACACGGTCGTCGCGTACGTGCTCGGCGTGTCCACCGGCGAGGCCGCGATGCTGTCCATGATCGCCCGCAGCGGCCAGACCGAGCAGGAGTGGGTGGAGCGCCTGTGGCCGGCGGCCGAGCGGGCCGTCCAGGACTACCCGCGCCTGCGCGCCCGCTACGCCGCACAGCATGGCCAGGACGCCGGCAAGTCCAACCAGGACAACTTCGAGTATGGCCTCCAGCGGGTCCTCGACGGCCTCCAGAGCCGCCTCGGCTGACACCCGTTTCAGCAGCACGAGATCGCCGCTGAATTGTGGATGGACGCTGCCCATAAGGCGAGTTACGCTCCGCTCGCCACAAGATGGGGGGCAATCCATGTCTTACACGCTCTTACGCGGCAATTTCGTGATCCGGTACGCGGATCTCCCGCGGCAAGGCCCCGAGCCCGACGGCGACACCGTGAAGTTCCTGCCCGACTCGCCCGCGCTGGTGGAGGCGCTGCCACGGCCCTCGGGCCGGCCGCCGAAGATCAACGCCCGCGGCGTCTCCGTACGCCTGGAGGCCATCGACGCGCTCGAGACCCACTTCGAGGAGACGCACCAGGAGCTCGCCGGCGCCAACGCGGCGCGGGACGAGCTGCTGCGCCTGCTCGGCTTCACCAACGTGCGTTACTGGGAGGATCTGCCGAACAAGGTGCAGTCCGCGGATCAGGACTCCATCCGCGGTCACGTGCTCACCAACGGGGTCGATGCGAACGGCCGGCTGATCGGGTTCGTCTACGCGGGCGACCATCCGGGGGCCGACGGATCGTCGGTGTTCCTGGACCCGGCGCTCGTGGACGCGTCCATGAACGGCACGCTGCTGGCCGCCGGGCTGGTCTATCCGGCGTTCTACGCGACGCTGCCCGCGGAGCTGCGTACGCACCTGGCGGAGGTGTCGCAGGCCGCCAGGCGCAAGGCCATCGGCATCTGGCCCCGCTCCGCCGCCGACCCGAACGGCGCCGCCACGATTAGCGGCTTGGCCGACGCGGAACGCCTGGTGATGTGGCCGAAGCTGTTCCGCCGCATCGTGCCGTACCTGGCGGCCGGGTTCACGGACTTCGACGGCTTCGACGCGTGGCTGCGGGCGGACCGGGTCAACCGGGACGACGAAGTGTTCCTGCTGGGCAAGCTCGAACGCGGCAACCTGCACGACGTGATCAAGGGGGCCGGTCAGCAGATCCAGCTCACGGCCTGGCCCGAGGACTTCATCATCGCCCCGGACCCGGCCGCGCCGGGAACCTCCGTCCAGCCGCCGCTCGTCGCGGCCGGGGACCTCCTGATCATGGCGGCCCTCCCCGATCCGGCCGGCGCCGACCTCGGGCACGAGACGGTCACGCTGCTGAACCTCACGCCGGGCCCGATCGACCTCACGGGCTGGGCCCTGTCGGACGCCGCCGGCGGCCGCAAGACGCTGACCGGCACGGTCGAGGGCGGGGCCGCGCTGAGGGTGACGCTGGACGGGGCCGTGCGCCTGGGCAACCAAGGGGACACCATCATCCTGGTGGACCCCAAGGGCACCTCGATCGACCAGGTGACGTACAAGGCGGACCGGGTCAAGGCCGGCCGCACGATCGCCTTCGGCCGCTGACACCCACGGGCCAGGGCCCCACTTCACGGGCCCTGGCCCCACACCCACCCGTCTACCGCGCCGTCATGCGCGCGCCCCGCCGCAGTGCGCCTCCGGCCCAACCCCGACGCACCGTGCCACAATGCGCCTTCCGCTCTCCGCGCCGACCGGCACCTCCGCCGCCCTGGGAGAGAGCCGTTTGAGCGCGTCCATGATCCGTGACCGGTCCGGCTCGGCCGGGAGCCGCACGTTCGCGTGGTCCTCCCGCGCCCGTATTCACGCCGCACGCGAGTCCTTGTGAAGATCCTCGGACGGACGGTTGACGCCACGCCTCTCCACCACTTACGGTTCCGGCGATCGATGAAATATATCGATATATTTCCGAAAACTTTCGGAGGCGTCATGTTAAGAGGAGTTGTCGCGGTCGCCCTGCTCGGCCTCCCCGCGGTGAACCCGTCCCAGCCACCGGCCATCACCGTGAACGAGCACGTCAGGCACCAGGAGATCGACGGCTTCGGCATCTCCCAGGCGTTCCGGCGCAACGAGCTGCTCAAGTCACTGTCCGAGTCGCAGCAGCGGGAGGTCCTCGACCTGTGGTTCGACCGCGGCAAGGGAGCCGGGCTCAGCATCCTGCGGCTCGGCATCGGCTCGTCCCCCACCGGCAGCCCGTACGACCAGATGGTGTCGATCCAGCCCGATGACCCGGGAGGCCCTGACGCCCCGCCCAAGTACGTCTGGGACGGCGACGACAACAGCCAGGTGTGGGTGGCCAAGGCGGCCAAGGCGTACGGGGTGAAGCGCTTCTACGCCGACGCCTGGAGCGCCCCCGGCTACATGAAGGACAACGGCACCGACAAGAACGGCGGCACGCTGAAGCCGGAGTGGCAGCAGGCCTACGCCGACTACCTGGTGCAGTACACGAAGTTCTACGCCAAGGAAGGCATCAAGATCACCGACCTCGGGTTCACGAACGAGCCCGACTGGACGGCCACGTACGCCTCCATGCGCTTCACCCCCGAGCAGGCCGCCCAGTTCGCCAAGGTGCTCGGCCCGGTCGCCAAGGGCGTGAACGTGGTCTGCTGCGACTCGTTCGGCTGGAACCAGGCGAAGGCGTACACGGCCGCGATCGAGGCCGACCCCGAGGCCCGCCGCTGGGTGAAGACCCACACCGGGCACACCTATGCCAGCCCCGTGGATGCCCCGCTCCCGACGAGCCGGAACACCTGGATGTCGGAGTGGAACCCGAACGGCAGCACCTGGAACGAGAACTGGGACGACGGCAGCGGCTCCGACGGCTTCGCGATCGCGCAGGCCGTGCATGACGCGCTCACGCTCGGCAACGTCAGCGGCTACATCTACTGGCTGGGCGGATCGCGCGGCGCGACCAGGGCGCTGCTGCAGATCGACGACACGGCGAAGACGTACAAGGTGTCCAAGCGGCTGTGGGCACTGGCGGCGTACAGCAGGTTCATCCGGCCGGGCGCGGTCCGGCTGGACGCGCAGGCGGCGGATCCGGCGCTGAAGGTCTCCGCGTTCCGCAACGCCGACGGCTCCCGCGTGATCGAGGTGCTCAACACCGGCACCTCGCCGGCCACGTGGGAGGGCGTGCGCGGCCGGGCGACCGCATACCTCACGGACGGCGCCAACTCGCTCACCCCGTCCCCGGTGACGGGCCACACGGTGACGCTCCAGCCGCGGGCGCTCACCACGATCGTCATCTGCTGACGGACGCCGAGAGGCCCCTCCCACCACCCCCGACCGCCGCTGGTGGTTACGGTCCTCTGGGGAAGGACGGGAGGGGCCCTTTGAGGCGAGGGGAAGTGACCAAGCGCGTGACGCCCGGAGGCCGGGATGGGCGGTCAGCCCCACACCTCCTGCGCCGTCTCGACGATCAGGCGGAGCTTGGCGAACTGCTGGTCGGCCGTGAGCTCGTTGCCCTCCACCGTGGACGAGAACCCGCACTGCGGTGACAGGCAGAGCTGGTCGAGGTCGATGAACTTGGCGGCCTCGTCGATCCGCCGCTTGAGCGTGTCCTTCGACTCCAGTTCGCCCCGTTTGGTCGTGACCAGCCCCAGCACCACCATCTTCCCCGGCGGCACGAAGCGCAGCGGCTCGAAGCCCCCGGAGCGCTCGTCGTCGTACTCCAGGAAGAACCCGTCCACCTTCAGCTCGCTGAACAGCGCCTCCGCCACGAAGTCGTAACTGCCCGAGGCGGCCCAGGAGGACCGGAAGTTCCCGCGGCACATGTGCGTGGTGATCGTCATCCCGGCGGGCTTGGCGGCGAGAGCGGCGTTGATCTGCTTGATGTAGCGCAGATGCATGTGCTCGGCGTCGTCGCCCCGGGAGGCCAGCTCCGCCCGCTGGGCCGGGTCGTTCAAGTACGCCAGGCTCGTGTCGTCGAACTGCAGGTACGTGCACCCGAGCGCGCCGATCCTGCGCACCTGCTCGGCGTAGGCCGTGCTGAGGTCGCGCCAGAACTCCTCGACATCGGGGTAGACCTTGGGGTCGATGGCCGCCGGCCCGCCCCGGTAGTGGACCATGCTCGGCGAGGGGATGGTCAGCTTGGGCACCACCGTGGTCGCCGTGTCGCGCAGGAACGTGAAGTCGTCGGCGAAGATGGGCTCGTTCAGCCTGATCCGGTCGTGCACACGCAGCGCGGCCGGGGTGAACTCGATGTCGCCCTGCTCGTTGTGGAAGCGGACGGTGATGTTCTCGTCGGCGGCCTGGCCGACGCCGCCCAGCCGGTAGATGAAGTCCATGTGCCACGACGCCCGCCGGAACTCCCCGTCGGTGGCGCTCTGCAGGCCGATCTCCTCCTGCCTGCGTACCACCTCCCGGATGGCCTCGTCCTCGGCCTCCCGCAGCGCGTCGCCCGTGAGGGTCTCGCGGGCGCGGAGCAGCGCGGGCGGGCGGAGCAGGCTGCCGACGTGGTCCGCGCGGAACGGCGGCGAGGTGCGCATTGAAGATCATCTCCTGTGATCGTGGAGGTCGGTCCCGTAGAGCTTTCTGAGTGGGGCTTTGAGCAGCTTGCCTGCCGCATTCTTGGGTAATTCGGGCACGAATTGCAGATATTTCGGGATTTTGAAGCGCGCCAGGCGGCCGTCCAGATACGCCAGCAGTTCCCCCGCCTCGACTTTCGAACCATCCCGCACGACGACCAGGGCCTTGCCCACCTCGCCCCACTTCTCGTCCGGCACGCCGATCACCGCGCACTCGGCGATCGCCGCATGTTCGTACAGCACGCTCTCCACCTCGGCGGGATAGATGTTCTCGCCACCGGAGATGATCACGTCCTTGAGTCGGTCGGAGATGCGCACGTAGCCGTCCTCGCCGGCGACGCCGATGTCCCCCGAGCGGAACCAGCCGTCCGCTGACAGCGCCTTCGCCGTCTCCTCCGGCCGCCGCCAGTAGCCGGGCATGACGTTGGGGCCCTGTACGTACACCTCCCCCGGCTCGCCGGGGCCCGCGGCGGACCCGTCGGGCGTGACCAGCCGGACGTCGGAGAAGAAGCACGGCACCCCGGCCGAGCCCGCCTTGGTGATCGAGTGCTCCGCACCGAGGAAAAGGGCGCCGGGGGCCGTTTCGGTCATGCCGTACCCCTGGAGGAACGTCAGCCCCCGATCCTGATATATCCGGATCAGCGGCTCGGGCACCGGCGCGCCCCCGCACAGCAGGTGCCGCAGGCTCGACAGGTCGGCCCCCGCCCAGCGCGGCGACCGCGTGAGGAAGCCGAACATCGACGGCACCCCGAACATCACCGTCACCCGCTCCGCCTCGATCAGGTCGAACGTCCTGTCCACGTCGAACGAGGGCTCCAGGATGACGCGGCCGCCCTTGAGCACGGTCGGGATCAGCGTCTGGGCCAGCGCCGCGATGTGGAACAGCGGCGCACTGACCAGCGTGACCTCGTCGTGCGCGAGCGGGACGTCGACCAGCAGGTTGAAGGTGTTCCAGGTCAGGTTGGCGTGGGTCAGCATGGCGCCCTTGGGCTTTCCGGTCGTCCCGGACGTGTACATGATCAGGCACACGTCGTCCTGACGCACCGGCTCGTCGATCGGCTCGGGCGAGCCGGACGCGAGCAGCGCCTCGTAGCCGGCTGCCGCGACGTGACGCCCCGGGAGCCCGTCGCCGTCCTGCTCCTCGCCCAGCACGAGGACCGAGGCCTGCGCGTCCTCCAGGATGAAGCGCAGCTCGGGCCGGGCCAGCCGGGCGTTCAGCGGGACGAACACCGCCCCCAGCAGCCCCGCCGCGAAGAACGTCTCCACCAGCGCGGGCTGGTTGACCCCGAGGAAGGCGATCCGTTCGCCACGCCCCACGCCCAGCGCGGACGCCAGCCGGTACGTCCGTTCGCGCAGCTCACCGTAGGTGTGGTCGCGTCCCCGGTACGTCAGCGCCACGCGCTCGGGCGTCATGCGAGCCCTGCGTGCCGGCCACGAGCCAATCCCCTGATTCCGCATCGGCACTCCTTGACGCTCAAGCCATCAAGTTAGGCCACTATGCGATTGCTGTCACCGTTCTGCCCAAGTTTCATCGGGTACGCCGTCGAGGAGCCGCTCCGCGATCCGCACCGCCTCCGGCCTGAACCGCTCGTGCAGCGCGTGGCAGACCCGCTGCGCCTTCTCCGCCGGCCAGTCGTGCGGCAGGTACCGCAGCGGCAGCCGCGGGTCGGTCCTGATGATCTGGAGCCAGCCCGTCAGCAGCGTCAACGAGCGCGCCAGGTCGTCGGGCGCGTCCGGCGCGGGATCGGCCTGGTCCCAGCGCCGCAGGAACTCGCGGTAGCGCTCCCCCAGGCCCGCCAGGTCGTACGCGTCCCCGACCAGCGCCTGCATGTCGGTCGGGTGCCTGGGCTCGGCGGAGAAGACCTTCACGTTCGCGCCGAGGTCCTCGATCACGTGGGCGGCGTCCACCTCACCGGGCGCGATCCACAGGCCGTTCTGCAGCGGCCCGAACCCGGCCCAGACCAGCCGCGAGCGCAGCTCGTGCCGCTGCCGCTGCCAGGACTCGGGCAGCGAGAAGCCGATCAGCGTCCAGCGGTCCTCGTCCGCGTCGTTGACGACGCCGCTGTGCCAGATGCGGCGCTCGCCGTCCTTGAGCACCTCGGTGCTCGTCGGGGTGAGACCGAAGTACATGCGGCGGCCCGAGCGCTGGCGGCGCAGCAGGCCGCGGCGGACCATCCGGGTCAGCGTCGAGCGCGTCGCCTCCTCCGAGATGCCGACCTTGGCGAACGCCTCGATGAAGCTCCCCGAGGACACGCAGATGCCGCGGCCGTATACGTGATCTCCGAGGAACGTCAGAATCACCGACTGTGGCCGCATGTGAACCTTCCCCCGAATATTGGGCACTCCATTGACAGCCGTAATATAGCTGCCTACATTCAGGGCCACATCCCAGCTTGGAGGGTCCTGATGCGCAGGCTGCTCCCGTCCCTGGTTTGTCTCGCGTTAGCCGTGGCCGCGTGTGGAGGTGGCGGCTCAAGCGCCGCAGGCTCGATCAAGGTGGGCCTCATCGTCTCCCTGACCGGCAACTACACCCCGCTGGGCAGCGAGGACAAGAAGGCCGTCGAGCTGGCGGTCGAGCAGGTCAACGCGCAGGGCGGGCTGCTGGGCCGCAAGGTCGAGCTGGTCGCGCGCGACGACAAGACCGCTCCCGACCAGGGCATCGTGGCCTACAACCAGATCAGGGGCGAGATCGACGCGCTGATCGGCCCGGTGTTCTCCAACTCGGCACTCGCGGTCGAGCCGCTCGCCCAGCGCGACAAGATGCCGTACCTGTCGCTGGCCCCGGCGCAGGAGCAGGTGGAGCCGATCAAGTCGTACGTCTTCGTCACCCCCGCCCTGTCCAGCATGTACGCCGAGCGCTACCTGCAGTACATCCAGGCCAAGGGCATCAAGACGGTCGCGGTGGCCTGGGACTCCAAGAGCGCCTACTCGGTCTCCGGCCACAAGTCCATGGTCGCCCTCGCGTCCAAGTACGGCGTGAAGATCGCCGTGGACGAGCCGTACGAGACCACGACCTCCGACTTCACCCCGCTCTTCACCCACGTGCGCGACTCCGCCGCCGAGGCGCTGGTGTTCTGGGGCTCGGGCGCGCCGGGCGTGACGGCGGCCAAGCAGTACGTGGCCTCGGGGCTCAAGACGCCGCTGTTCCTGACCGCGTCTCAGGCCAGCAAGTTGTGGCTGGAGCCGATGGGCAGTGCGGCCGAGGGCATGACCGTGCAGAGCGCCATCGGCGTCGTCGGCGAGTATCTGCCCGACGGCAAGCAGAAGCAGGTCATCGAGCAGATGGCCAAGCCGTACCAGCAGAAGCACGGCTACCCGCCGCCGCAGTTCGCGCAGGACGGCTACAGCGCGAGCCTGCTGCTCTTCGAGGCGATCAGGAAGGCGAACGGCACCGACAAGGCCAAGGTGCAGCAGGCACTGGAGAGCATGGACCTGGTCACGCCGAACGGCCGATTCCGCTACTCCCCCACCGACCATTCCGGGCTCTCCCCCGAGTTCATCTCGGTCAACACGGTGCAGAACGGGAAGTTCGTTCCCACCGACTGGGCCAAGGAGCAGCTCGCCAAGACCGTCGGCGCGGGGTAGCGCGTGCTGACGGTCACCGGCCTCTCCCGGTCCTTCGGGGGCGTCTACGCCGTCCGCGACGTCTCGCTGGCCGTCGCGGACGGCGAGGTCTGCGGCGTCATCGGGCCGAACGGGGCGGGCAAGTCCACGCTGTTCAACCTGGTCACCGGGCATCTGACGGCCGACCACGGCCAGATCTCGTTCCTCGGGCACCGCGTGGAGCGGCTGGCGCCGCACCGGCGGGCCCGGCTCGGCATGTCGATCGTGTTCCAGGCGGCCAGGGTGTTCCGCGGCATGACGGTCAGGGAGAACGTCATGGTAGGGATGCACGGGCGTACCGGTGCCGGGTTCGTGTCGGCGGCGCTGCGGCTGCCGCGGCACCGGCGCGACGAGCGGGAGATCACCGCCGAGACGGACGCCGTGCTGAGCCGGGTGGGGCTGACCGAGTGGGCCGACCGGCCCGCCGACCTGCTGCCCATCGGGCAGCAGCGGGCGCTCCAGCTCGCCCGCGCCCTGTGCGCGCGGCCCCGGCTGCTGCTGCTCGACGAGCCCGCCTCCGGGCTGCGCGGCCAGGAGCGCGAGCGGCTCGCCACGCT
>NZ_JBFAMX010000301.1:0-11746 GCF_040659615.1 Nonomuraea sp. NPDC049784 | reverse complement strand
GGCGGACGGCGTGGCCAGCGGCCAGGGCAGCGCGTCACGATCGATCTTCCCCGAGGTCCTGACCGGGAGCGCGCCGATCGGTGCGAGACGCGGCACCAGGGCCGCGGGCAGCGAATCGGCGAGCAGCTCACGCGCCCGCCCGAGGTCGAAGCCGGGCTCGGTGACGATGTAGCCGACGAGTACCTGGTGGCCGCCGCCCGCGGTGCGGACGGCCGCGGCCGCGCCCGTGACCCCGGGCAGCGCCCGCAACGCGGCCTCCACCTCGCCGAGCTCGATCCTGCGCCCGCCCAGCTTCACCTGGTCGTCGGCGCGGCCGACGAAGACGAGGCCCTGGGGGTCGGCCCGTACCAGGTCACCGCTGCGGTAGGCGCGCTCCCAGCCCAGCGACGGCAGCGGCGCGTACTTCTCGGCGTCCTTGACCGGGTCCAGATAGCGGGCCAGGCCCACGCCGCCGATCACCAGCTCGCCGGTCTCCCCCATCGCCACCGGCTGACCCTCGCCGTCGACCACGACCAGGTCCCACCCGTCGAGGGGCAGGCCGATGCGTACAGGCCCGTCGCCCGTGAGCCGCGCCGCCGAGGCCACCACCGTGGCCTCGGTGGGCCCGTAGGTGTTCCACACCTCGCGCTCCGGTACGGCGAGCCGCTCGGCCAGCTCGGGCGGGCAGGCCTCCCCGCCGAAGATGAGCAACCGGATCCGGTCGAGGTGCTCGGCGGGCCACAGCGCGGCCAGCGTCGGCACGGTCGAGACGACAGTGATCCGCTGCTCCGCCAGCCAGGGTCCCAGATCCATCCCGGTGCGTACGAGGGCTCTGGGCGCGGGCACCAGGCAGGCGCCGTGCCGCCACGCCAGCCACATCTCCTCGCAGGAGGCGTCGAAGGCCACCGACAATCCGGCCAGCACCCGGTCACCGGGGCCCAGCGGCCGTTCCCGCAGGAAGAGTCCCGCTTCGGCGTCCACGAACGCGGCCGCGGACCGGTGCGTCACCGCGACCCCCTTCGGCCGGCCGGTCGAGCCGGAGGTGAAGATGATCCACGCGTCGTCGTCCAGGGCGGGCGGCGACGGGATGTTCGCGGCGCTGCCGCTCACCGTCAGCTCACCCGAGATGACTGCGTCGACCTCGGCCTCGGCGAAGACCAGCGCGGCCCGTTCCGCCGGGTCATCGGCGTCGACGGGCACGTACGCGGCGCCGGCGGCGAGCACGGCGAGGATGGACAGGTACAGCTCGGCGGTTCCCGACGCGACGCGCACGCCGACCCGGTCGCCGTGGCCGACCCCGGCCGCGGCGAGCTCGGCGACGAGCCGGTCCACCTCGGCGCGCAGCGAGCGGTAGTCGAGGCGTACGGTGCCGTCGTCGATCGCGAGCGCGTGCGGGTGCAGGCGAGTGGTCTCGTCGAGGACGTCGATGAGGGTACGGGGCGGCGTCGCCAGCACGCCCGCGGGGTAGATCGCGGTCGCGGTTCTGTGCCGTAAATCGGCCTGGTTGCTAGGCAAGCAGTGCTCCCTGGATCGGCGACGGCTGACACTGTAGGGTACGCGCCGTTCCTCCTTGATCGGCTCATACCGCCGTGTCCTTCCAGCCGAGCACGACGGACCGACCAGCCCCGCAAGTCCAGGACTCCAGCGGGATCCGGCTGCCAGGCCGCGGGAGCCGACGCGGCAAGTGGACCCGTGCCGCGGGGCCGTCAGACTCGAGGAGCGATCGTCAGGGCGGCATGGGCGCGGTGCCGTGCCGCCCTGACGATCTCGGGCGGCCGGCTCAGCTGCAGCGGGCGACGCGGGTCACGGAATACGGCTTGTAGACGGCGGCGTAGAACTTCTTCTTGCCCTTGGTGTTGGCGTTGACCGTCATGCAGCGGTACTTGGAAGCCTTGTCGCCGACCGAGCCCTTCCTCACGAACGTGATCCTGACACTGACCTTGTGGCTGCAGTGGTTGTTGAAGTAGATGGTCACGCTCGTGTTGCCCTCGCCCCACGAGTAGTTGGCCCACTTGCCCTTGGGCTTGGAGCAGCTGACGCTGTCACGCTCGACCGCTGCTCGGGCCGACGATGCGGTGGCCGCGCTCGTCGTTTGTGCGGAGGCGGCCGTTGACGGGGTCAGCAGCATGGACGCCGTGGCGGCGGAGCCGAGCAGAACGGATGCGAGCTTCTTGCGGTTCATGAATCAACCTCATGAGGGTAAACAGATCCTTACCCAGATCACCATATCGGTCATCCGAATCATGGGTAAAGTCGGATCCGATCTATCTGTCAAGGCACTGGTCAACCAGCATGTGGGCTGTCCTGCTTCGTCTGTTGCGGGGGCGGCGGGCGTCTGGTCGAGGGTGGGAGCTCCGTCTACCGCTTCGGTGGCGATGGCGACTGAACGGGCCACATCGGACAGGTCGAGGCTGGTGCGCAGGGTGACGGGCTTCAGGAGGACCGCCGCGACGATGCCGAGGATCGCCCACAAACACACCGAGCAGATCCAGCGCATCCGCGAACGCATGGTGGCCGGCATCGGCGACTCAACCGACCTGCGGGACTGGGTCGCCTGCCTCGTCCGCCCACTCACCGAACACCTGGAATCCCTGGGCAGCCCCACCTGGTACGCCCGGTTCACCGCTCAGATCATGGCCGACCCCTCGCTCAACGAGATCATGATCGAGGAGGCCCTCACCATCGCGCCAACGCTGCGGGAGTTTCAGGAAGGTTGAACCGGTGTGTGCCCGATCTGCCCTCCGAGGTCCGCCTCGAACGCGACGCCATGGCACGTCACCTGATCGTGCAGATCTCCGTCGAGCGGGAACGGGCCCTCGCCGAACACCGCCCCACGTTCCGGCCCACCTGGCACGACACCGCCAACGGCCTCATCGATGCGATCATCGCGCTGTGGCAGGCACCCGTCACGAAGGACGCGTGACCCCGAGCTGATCCTGCGGCACTGCGGAACCAGCGACGAACAGCCGTCCGCGAGGGCGAGGCGACCACGAAGACGGAGGTCGCGGGCACACAGCGGACTTCGAAGGAGACGGTCGGCGCGGGTCAGGGGCGGCTGGCGATGGCCAGGAGGGTCGCGGCGGGGCCTGCGAGGGGGCGGCCTCGGCGCCAGACCGCGCGCAGGTTCCTGACCAGGTTGAGGCCCGCCAGCGGCACCTCGACGAGGCGGCCGGTGGCCAGTTCGGCTTCCACCGCGTACCCGCTGAGAACCGCCGGGGCCGCGCCCGCCTGGGCGGCGCCCTTGACGGCCGAGTTCGACCCGAGCTCGAGGCGCGGGCTGGCCCGGTGGTGCCCGGCGAAGGCGACGTCCAGGGTCTCGCGGGTGCCCGAGCCGCGCTCGCGGACGACCAACGGCGTGGCGGCCAGCTCCGCGCCCCGGAGCACCGTGCGGCGGCGGGTCCACGGGTGTCCCGGCGCCACCACGACGACCAGCCTGTCGGTGCCCACCACCCGGCTGGCCAGCCCGTCCGGCACGTAGGGTCCCTCCACGAACCCCAGCTCCACGGCCCCGGTCCCAGCCAGCACCAGCGCCGCGACATCGGCGGAGTTCAGCACGTCCAGGCCGACCTGGACCCCGGGCTCGCGGCTCTGGAACTCCCCGAGCCAGCGCGGCACCAGGTACTCGGCCACCGTCATGCTGGAGGCCACCCGCAGGTGCGCCGCCTCGCTGTGCCGGACGGCTTCGGCGGCCCGCATGAGCTGCTGGGCGGCCGCGAGCACC
Organism: Nonomuraea sp. NPDC049784; assembly: GCF_040659615.1. Classification (NCBI taxonomy): domain Bacteria; kingdom Bacillati; phylum Actinomycetota; class Actinomycetes; order Streptosporangiales; family Streptosporangiaceae; genus Nonomuraea; species Nonomuraea sp. NPDC049784. The sequence goes on along the minus strand of NZ_JBFAMX010000301.1, from coordinate 8,046 downwards.
TGCGCGGCCCAGCCCGCGACCATCTTGCCCTCGGCGGTGAGCGTGGAGCCGCGCGGCGTCCGCTCCAGCAACGGCAGGCCGAGACGCCGTTCCAGCTGGGCGATGCGCTTGCTTGCCGACGGCTGCGCGATGCCCGCCAGCTTGGCCGCCTGGCCGAGGCTGCCCAGCTCGCCCACGTCCACCAGGAGCTTGAGCGAGTCGAGATCGGGCAACGGAGTCATAGCCGTAGGCTATGACCTCCCAGGCAACGCGCGGCTACCGGCCCTCTCGAAGGCCCCGAAGACTGGGATCATGGTTCTCGCCCCCTCCAAGACATCCCGTCTGCCGGGCATCGCGGCGTGCGCGCTGGCGGTGGCGGTCTCTCTGGTGGTCAACCGGTTCGTGCCGGGGCTCAGCCCCGCCACTGCCGCGGTGGCCTTGGGGTCGGCGCTGGCCCGCGCCGGGGCGATCCACGCGCCACTGCGTCCCGGGCTCCTGTTCGTCTCCAGGCGGGTGCTGCGCGCGGCGATCGTACTGCTCGGGCTGCAGATCGCGATGCCGCAGATCCTCGCGCTCGGATGGCAGTCGCTCGCGGTCTCCGCCACCGCCACGGGGCTCACGTTCGTCCTCACCCCGCTGGCCGGCCGCCGCCTCGGCCTTCCGTCCGGGACGTCGCTGCTGGTCGCCACGGGCGTGTCGATCTGCGGGGCGTCGGCGATCGCGGCCATGCACGACAGCGCCGACAGCTCGGACGACGACGCCGCGGGCGCGCTAGCCGTGGTGGTTCTCTACGGCAGCGCGGCCATCGTGGTGGTGCCGCTGCTGGCGTCCTGGCTGGGCCTGTCGCACGATCAGCTCGGGGTGTGGGTGGGAGCGGCCGTGCACGAGGTCGCCCAGGTGGCGGCGATCGGGGCCGCCTCGGGCGTCCTCGGGACGGCGGTGACGGTGAAGCTCGGCCGGGTCGTGCTGCTCGCCCCCATCGTCGCCGTCACCACGTCCCTGCGCCGCCGCGCATCACCCCCTGCCGGCGCGCCGGCCACCAGGACGAGGCCTCCGATCGTGCCGTTGTTCGTGGCCGGGTTCCTGGCGATGGTGGCGGTGCGGAGCACGGGGTTGCTCCCGCCGGTCGTGACCGAGAACGTGCCGGCGGTCACGAACGTACTGATGGCCGCCGCCCTGTTCGCTCTCGGCACCGGGATCGACCTGCGCAAGCTGCTCAAGGGCGGGCGGGTCATGCTGCTCGGGGGCATCGCCACCGGGCTCATCGGAGTGATCTCGCTGGCGGGGGTGTCACTGCTCAGATGACGTCGAATCCCCCGTGAAAGCCTGAGGCTAGAGGTTCGCGATCGCGGGGACCACCTCGCTGCCGATGATCTCCAGCGGTGTGATCCCGGAGACCCCGGCGACCTGCCCGTGCGCGACGCTGAAGCCCTGCTCGGCCAGGGATCCCAGGGAGTCGACGATCTGCGGGACGTTCTCGCCCTTCTCGCCGACGTCGAAGTTGAACAGCACGGTCTTCTCGATCGCGTCATAGTCGGTGCCCTCGCGCTCGCAGTGCCCGCGCAACACCTCGAGCTTGCGGGACAGATCAGGGCCTGGGAACAGGTTGCACGCCTGGGCGTACTTCGCCACCAGGCGCAGCGTCTTCTTCTCGCCGGACCCGCCGATGAGGATCGGCGGATGCGGGCGGGAGATCGGCTGCGGCGAGTTGAGCGTGCGCCCGAGGTGGTAATGCTCTCCGTTGTACGGCTGCTCGGTCTCGGCCCACATCTGCAGGCAGATCTGCAGCGTCTCCTCCAGCCGCTCGAACCGCTCGGCCAGGGGCGGGAAGAAGAGCCCCAGGCCGCGGGCCTCCTCCTCGTTCCAGGCCGCCCCGATGCCGAGCATGGCGCGGCCGCCGGACAGCACGTCGAGCGTGGTCACCATCTTGGCCAGCAGCCCGGGATCGCGGTAGACGACGCCGGTGACGAGGGTCAGCAGCTTGGCCCTGGTGGTGTGCGCGGCCAGGAAACCGAGCGTGGTGTAGGCCTCCAGCATCTCGTGCTCGGCCGGGCCGACCATACCGATCTGCCAGACGTGGTCCATGACACTGATCCGGTCGAAGCCCGCCTCATCGGCGTTCCTGGCCACGTCGGCCAGGTTGGGCCCGAGCCTGCCGGCCCCGTCCGGCCAGGTGAAATCGGGAATGTGCAGACCGAGTTTCATTTACGGCTCCTCAACGTCGGCATCCGCAAGCCAGCCTACATAGCTCCACCTGCCTCTGAGATCAAGGAGAGAGCCCAGCGATCAGCCCGTACTCGACCAGCAGATCAGGCTTCGCCCCGCGCGCTCACAGTGATCGCGCCGGCCGCGTGCAGGCTGGTCAGCAAGGTCCAGTCGTCGGCCGGGTCGAGCCAGACCTGTAGTTCCGCGGGCCCCGACGGCCTCGGCACCGCCCCGGCGGGCTCGTAGAAGGTCGAGACCAGGACCAGGGGAACGGGCGCCTCCCATCGAGAGGGCGCCGGTGGCTCGTGTCGTCCGCCGAGGATCACGGCGCGCTCCGCCTCACCGCATGCGTCGAGTTGTCCGGCCGCGAGCTGAGCTTGCAGTCTGACCTGCATGTCCATGGCGAGGCGGACACGCGCCGTCGCCCGCTCGTCGTCGGTGGCGAGCCGGACGTAGCCGGGGACGAGCATCCCGATCAGCTCGACGGGATCGTCGGCGTAGCCACGGTAGGTCCCGCCCGCATGGATCATCTCGTAGCGGTACGGGCGGCCGTCGCCTTTGACGGGTGGGGCCGGGGGTGGTTCCGTCGCTGAGGTGTTGCGGATGATCACGGCCACTGGATGGCATCCCATTTCATGGTGAGGTCGTTCTGCGCCGTCATCCCGGGCGCACCCAGCGGGTGGCGGCGTACAGGGCGGTGAGCTGCTCCTTGTCGGCGGCCCGCCAGAACAGCTCGTCCATCAGAGATCGGAAGGACAGGCTTCCCCACTCGGTGAGGTCCGGCCCGGGATACAGCTCGAGGAGTTCGGCGTGGGCGCCCAGCGGGTCACGCTCGCTCCGGTTGGGAAGATCGCCCAGCGTCGCGTTGCGGAACGCCGCCTCGACCAGCGCGAGCGAAACCTTCGCCTGGGACTGGATCACGGCGGGGTCGAGCGAGCCGTCCCACAGCCGGAACTCGATGTGGTCCTTCGAGGACTCCTTCATGCCCTGCATGTTCACCGCGAAGTTGTGGCCGCTGTTGAGATGCCGCAACGGAGCCACCGATTCGTACCCCGCGGCGGGTAGCGGGTTGGGGTGGCAATGCTTGAGGCCGCGGTGGCTCTCCCGCTCTGGATTGTGCCCGAGTCTGAACAACGTGTCGGTGTGATGGCCTACGTAATTGAGCACGCTGGCGTAGTTCTCCACGATGTGGTCGTAGTCGTGCGTGCTCACATGGACGTGCCCGCCTGTCGAGGAGCTGGCCGTACCGCCGTGCGATCGGATGATCTCGCAGGCGATGCGGAGGTTCTCCCACGTCGCCGGCTCGTCGTACAGGATGGGCGATACGAGTTCGCCCGCGACCGTGCCGTCCAGTTCCAGCTTCCACAGACCGCGCCCGCCGTTCTTTCCTGAACGGTAGCTCTGGCCCTGAGCGGTGTGGTAGCCGTGCACCTGGGCGTCGCCGGTCAGACCTGCCTTGTGCAGGGCGCGGGCGATGGCCTCCCGGGCTTGGCGGGCGATGTGCTGGGGAAGGTCGAACTCGAGCTCCAGCCCGAACCCGCGCCCGCCGTCACGGGCCGCCAGGGATGCGGTGGCGTTCTCGAGCATGTAGGGAATCACCGCCTCTCCCCTGGCGGCGCGTTCCACCGCCTGATCGTAAGCGCTCCGGAACGCCGCGAAATCCCTCGTGAAAGACGCCTCGGGACGATCCGGCCAGCGCTGCCACGCCTTGACCCTCGCTTCCAGCGAGGCGACTCGTTCCTGCTCCGCCACGGCCAGGGGGTCGGAGCCGGCCAACCGTGACAGGGCGCGGCTCAGGCCAGGGTGCGCCCGGCGATACGCCTGCAGCGCCTTCGTGTGTTCGTGGATCGCGGCCTGCCGGGCGTCTCGGACGATCGAGGCGGAGAGATCGTGCAGCCCCGGCGGGACGTTCTGCGGGTCCGGCAGCCGGCCGACGTGCGGGGTCAGGGCGTCGAGCACCTGCCGCCGATCGACCGGCCCGAAGAGGTCGAAGCCGTTGCGCTGGGCCTCGACCGCGCTCCGCGCCAGCCGTTCGACGGAATGGTCGAGACCCGCCTCCCCCGCCAGCCGGCGCAGCGGGTCGAACACCCACAGCCGGGACGACGGCTCGGAGCCGGTGATCTCAGCGAGGCGGGAAAGCGCTCGCGCCTCGTCCTGGCTCGGATGTGTGATGCCGTTCTCGGCCGCGATCCGCAGTCCGCCCCAAAGGTACGGGTCTCGCGCCCGGTAGGCGGTGATGCGGCCGGTGAGGTCCTGGTGGTCGGCCGCCCGCGCCAGGTCGGCACCATGCGCCTGCGCGTCCTCGGCCAGGCGCACAAGGTGCTCGATGGAGCGTCCTTGCCCGACGTCGTGTGCCAGGCGCTCCAGCGGAGGGACGGTATCAATGCCAGAAATCGTGACGATCTCCTCCAGGCGCGCGGTCAAACGTGCCGTCGGGTCACGGAGCTCGGGCAAGGAATGCCTTTCGGCCAGCACCACGCCGTTCCACAGGTACGGGTCTTCCTGCCAGAACCGGTCCATGCCCGCGAGGAATCCCGTGTCTCCGATCGTCCCGGCCGGGAAGTAGCCGTTGTTGTGGGCCGCCCGGACGACCGGGAGCAATTGCCGGACGTCGCGAATGCCGTACCGGTCGAGCGCGGGTCTGATGAAGTTCCGGGCTCTGCCTTGAGTGACGGGGTCGCCCATCATCCCGATCATGAGCCCGACCGTGCGTGCCTGCGTGGCGGTCGCGTCGCGGAGAGAGAACAGGGATTGGTGCCGGTACCCCGTCCAGCGGTAATGGTCCGCCGCCATGCTCCTCCTGAGAATGCCGGTCAGGTCCGTACGGTCGGTCGCGCTGTCCGGGGACATCCCATGCCGCTGGGCGTCGTTGAAGACCTCGACCAAGGCGTCGAGATCGGGGCTCAAGCCGAGTTCGGCCGCCAGTTCGTGGATGGCCCTTCGCGGGTTCGGCCCGCCGGCGGATCGGCTCATCGATGCCAGCGCTCTCGCTGTCGTGTCGCTCTCGTCGTTGACGGGCAGCTGTTCTGCCAGGCGCCGGCCTTCTGCCAGGAGTTCCTCATCCGGCACGGCCGGGGGCGACGGGTCCGTGCTCTCCGGGGGGCTGCTGAGCAGCCGTTCGATCCGGTTCGGCGTGCCGTCCCGGTGCGGACGGCCGTTGCCGGGCGGCCAGCGGTGGACGATCGCCGCGGCCTCGGCGAAGTTCCGTGGCCGCGGATCCGCTATCGGAGAGAACCCGTCGACAATCGGGGGGCCGGGCACCTGATGCGCTCCGGCTGCCGGGGGCGTCGGGTCAAGGGGTCGCGTTTGGCGGGAACCGGCGCCGGGGTCCGCCAGGATGCGTTCGAGTTCCGCGCGTACGTCGGGCCATGCTCGAGCGAGGTCGGGGTGCAGTTTGAGGCGCGACACCTCCTCCAGCGGCACCCATGCGTTGTCGAGGGACTCGCGGGATGCGGGCCACACGTCAGCCAGGGACGGCATCTCACCGATGACGGTGTCGAACGCCCAGCCACCGTGGTCGTCGTGGTGGACTCCCCGCACGTTCACCTCGCGCGGGTCCAGCCTGTTCTCCTCGCCGGCTTCACGGAGGGCGGCATCGATCGGGTTCTCGCCAGGGTGGCGGGCGCCACCATGCAGTCCCCACGTCCCTCCGTGATGCGTCTCCATGGAGCGGAGTTGCATGAGGACGCGAACCTCACCGCCAGGACCGCGGTGGAAGGGCAGCAGACCTGCCCCGCCTCCGGTTCCCCAGTGCCTGTGCCCCTGCTCGCACTGGGTCCATCCGTCGCCGGGCTTCGAGACCTGCCAACCGGCTGGAAGGTCGGGATTCGCTTCGGGGCCGGTCCCGGCGGGTTGCGGTGGCCGCAGCACGGTGACCTCGCCGGGCGTGGCGAGCAGGACGAACTCGTTGAGGGGTAGCTGACCCATCCCGGTCCACGGGGTGGACAACACCCGGGAGGCGGGGAAGACCCCCGCCATGACCGCCCCGTCTCCCAGACCGGTGTACCGCTTGGCGACCCCGGGCATGGTGCTCCAGGCCTGCAACGGCAGTGCCGGCGGAGCTTGCACGACATCGCCGTTCGCGGCGTCCGCCAAGCTCGTCACCGGATGCAGCGGATTGAACGTCATCCCTCGGTAGAGCACCAGCTCTTCGATCCCACGGCGTTCCAGTTCGCGCTGCGTCTCCTCGTACTGCTGCCGGAGGAAGTCACGCAGCATGTCGCCACTACGGGCATGAACCATCCTGGCCGTCCTGTTGCGGCCGCCATCACCGTAGGTCGCCAGGTCGAGGACCCCGGTCAGCCCGAACTCATCGAGCGCCGCCATGTGCATGGCCAGCCGATCCGGCAGCATCTCACTGGCGCCGTATCCCCATGTTCTCAGGAGCTCCTCGACGGCCAGCCGTCTCGCTGTATGGTGCGCTTCGGGCGAGTCGAACGGTATCTGGCGGATTATCCGGCGTTGCTCGTCCGCGTACGTGCGAGAGCTTTCCACGAAAGACGAGACGGAGCTCCGTTCGACCGCTTGCCAGGTCCTGAGGGTCCTTCCCATGACGCGGACCTCGCTCAGGATGAGATCGCTCCCGGGGTCGCCGATCGCCGTCTGCAGATTTTTCCTGCGCCCCACGCCGAGCATGTCCTTCGTCGAGGAACGCATCGTGTCCGTCAGCCTGTCCACCGCCGTGGAATAGGAGGCCTCCCAGGCGGGACCGCTGATCGGGTCGTATTCGCCGTCCCGGCTGAGCAGGTCCGCCACCCGCGTCGTCGCCGGCTCGATCCGGCGAGGGTTCTCTGGCAGTGCGCTGGACCGGGCGGGGGGCACGCTCGCCTCGCCCTGGAGGCCCGTACGCGGGACATCGGCCGTGGCATCCGATGTGGCCCCCTCCACAGGGCGTTCCCCTTGCTCAGAGGAGTGCTGGCGGATGGACGCCGCCGCCTCGGCGATCAGCGAGGGGTCCGCGAGCACTGTCTCGCCGGGCCGGTCTCCGTGACTCGTCACAAGGCGAGCCGCGAGCGGGCCCGCCCCGGGGTCCGGGGCCGGCCCCGTCCGGTCGTGGGGCATCTCCGAGAGCGTCGATGTCTGCGGATCGGTCGCCGGCGGTGTGCCGTGCTCGCGTGGCGGGTGGGAGGCGGGGAGAGCGGAGTCGTCCGCGAGGGGCCGCTCCGGCCCGTCCTGGCCTGTCGATGCCGGTTCGGCGGTTCTGGGAGCTCCGCTCTCCTGACCATGATGGTTGTCCTGTTCAACGCTGCCGGCGCCGTCGGAGGGCGCGCTGATGACCGCTGGGACGGTGGCTGGGAGCAGTGAGGTGCGCGGGAGACTGCCCGGATTCGCGGCCTCGGCCCGCGGAGTGGCGGGGGCGGCTTCGCCGATCGGGGTTCGCTCGGCCGGGAGGTTCTGCGGGGGTCGTGCGAGGGTTCCGCCTTGTTCGGCTCTGTGCCCGGCCGTGCTGTACAGCGGCGTGTCATGGCGCCGGGTGACCTCACCCACGATCACCCCGCCCGGGTACGGCTGGGGCAGATAGGTACCCGGTTCGGACGGTTGGCTATCGGCCGGGGTGTCGTCGGCGGCGAGGTGTTCGGGTCGGGGGTGGTCTGCCAGGGCAGTGGTGTCGTGTCCCGCGGCCTGCAGGGAGTTGTCGTGCGGTACGGGTGGGGGCTGTCCTCCGGGTGGGTTCGGCGGGTCGGTGTCGACGTGCGGGGCGTGGATGGGGGGTGTGTCGCCGATTTCGGCGACCGCCCGCATCGGGACGTAGCTCACCCTCGCCGAGGCGGGGACGTCGAGGCCGCCCGCGACGCCGGAGACGAAGGTGTAGGCCAGGTGCGAGGCGTCGAGCTGCCCGCTGAGTGCCAGCCCCGGGACGGC
>NZ_JBFAMX010000300.1:0-11752 GCF_040659615.1 Nonomuraea sp. NPDC049784 | reverse complement strand
CGCGGTGGTCGCCGCCGACACGCCCGAGCTGGCCCGCCGCGCGGCCGGTCTCGTCCGCGTAGAGTACGCGGAGCTGCCCGCGCTGACCGACGCCGAGCGCGCGCTGGAGAGCCCCGCCCTCCACGAAGGCGGCAACCTCGTACGCCACCTGCGCATCCGCCGAGGCACCCCGGCCCCGGCCGACGTGGTCGTGAGCGGCGAGTACGAGGTGGGCATGCAGGACCAGGCCTTCCTCGGCCCCGAGTCCTGCCTGGCCGTGCCCTCCGGCGAGGGCGTCGACCTCTACTGCTCGACGCAGTGGCTGCACATCGACCAGGATCAGCTGGCGGACTGCCTGGCGCTGCCGAAGGAGCACGTACGGCTCACGCTGTCCGGCGTGGGCGGCGCGTTCGGGGGCAGGGAGGACCTCAGCGTGCAGGCCCATGCCTGCCTGCTGGCACTGCGGCTGGGACGGCCGGTGAAAATGAGCTACGGGCGCGAGGAGTCGTTCGCAGGCCACGTGCACCGCCACCCGGCCCGGATGCGGTACGAGCACGGCGCCACCCGCGACGGGCGGCTGCTCTACGTCAAGGCCGACATCCTGCTCGACGGCGGCGCGTACGCCTCCACGTCGGCCGCCGTGACCGGGAACGCGGGCTGCTTCGCGACCGGTCCCTACGAGGTGCCGGCCGTCGAGGTGGACTGCCGCGCCGTCTACACCAACAACCCGCCCGCCGGGGCGATGCGCGGCTTCGGCGCCGTCCAGGTCTGCTTCGGGCACGAGTCGCAGATGGACAAGCTGGCGGCGGCCCTCGGCATGGACCCGGTGGAGCTGCGGCTGCGCAACGCGGTGAGCACCGGGTCGGTGATGGCGACCGGTCAGCGGGTCGAGGGGCCCGCCCCCGTGGCCGAGCTGCTGCGCCGGGTCGCGGGCAAGCCCGTGCCACCTCCCGCCGGGGACGATCCTCGGCTGCTGCCTGGCGGCACCTCCAACTCCACACGCGCCGGCCAGCTCGTGCGCGGCGTCGGGTACGGGCTGTCGGTGAAGAACATCTGCAAGTCCGCCGGGTACGACGACTACGGCACGGCCCGGGTGCGTCTGTTCACCCACGAGGGCGAGGCGGTCGCCGAGGTGCACACCGCCGCCGCCGAGGTCGGCCAGGGGCTCGTCACCGTGCAGGCGCAGATCGCGCGGACCGAGCTGGAGGTCGGAAGGGTCACGGTCCTGCCCGCCGACACGGCCGTCGGCGATGCGGGGACCTCCTCGGCCTCGCGGCAGACGTGGATGTCGGGCGGCGCCGTACGCGCTGCCTGCCTGGCCGTCCGCGCCCGGCTACTGGAGCGCGCGGCCGTCCTGCTCGGCGCGGAGAACCTCGTCTACGGCGGTGGCGCGGTGACGGCGCCGTCGGGGCGCTCCATCACGCTGGCGGAGCTGCTGGCCATGGGCGACGTGGACGAGACGGCCGTCTTCCGCCACCGGGCCACCGAGGCGCTCGACCCGGAGACCGGCCAGGGTGACGCCCACGTGGCCTACGCCTTCGCCGCGCACCGGGCCGTCGTGGACGTGGACCCGGAACTGGGGTCGGTACGCGTGGTGGAGATCGCCTGCGCGCAGGACGTCGGCAAGGCGATCAACCCGGTGGCGGTTGAGGGTCAGATGCACGGAGGCATCGCGCAAGGGCTCGGGCTGGCCGTGATGGAGGAGATCCGGCTGCGCGACGGCCGTATCATGAACCCGTCGTTCACCGACTACCTGATCCCTACCACGATGGACATGCCGCCGACCGTGCTCGACATCCTCGAACTGCCGCGGCCCGATTCACCGTACGGGCTGACCGGGGTGGGGGAGCCGCCGCTGCTGTCGGCACCGGCCGCGATCGCGGCGGCTGTCCGAGACGCCGTAGGGGCCGCCGCCGGGGCCGCTCTCAACCGGATCCCGATGACGCCTGAGGCCGTCGCGACCGCCGTCCTGGACCGCCGTCAGGGGAGGGCGCCCGCATAGGACATGTGGCCGCCTTCCACGTGGGCCGGCCGGGCATGGCCGAATGCGTACCGTGATGAAGCGTAGAAGGCGGCGTAACCGGTAAGGACTCCTGCATCCGATATCGGCTTCGGGGGGATCTATGCCGGATATGCCACCCAGACGCGCTGGTGACGCGGCTGGGGCGGGAGACCGTGGGGAGAAGCGGTTGGGGGCATGGTTGCGTGGCGGGCCTCCTGGGCCGTTCCGGGCCGAGTTCTGGCGGAGTCCCCTGCGCGGCCCGTGGCTCACGTCGGTGCTGGGCCTGGTCCTGCTGGTCGAGCTGGTCATCGTCACGGTCACCGGGCTGTTGTCCTACGCCGCCTACGAGCCTCGGCTGCCGGGGAACGACACCACCCCCACCAAGGGCCTGCTGGGCTTCTATCTCTTCGACTGGCCGACGGACCCGGTGTGGATGTACCGGCTCACCCAGGGCGCCCATGTCGTCGTCGGGCTGACGCTGGTGCCGGTGCTGCTGGCCAAGCTGTGGTCGGTGATCCCGAAGCTGTTCGCCTGGCCGCCCGCGCGGTCGGTCGCCGAGGCGGTCGAGCGGGCCAGCCTGGTGCTCCTGGTGGGCGGCGCGGTGTTCCAGTTCGTCACGGGGATCCTCAACATCCAGGTCTTCTACGTCTTCCCGTTCTCCTTCTACCCGGCGCATCTGTACGGTGCGTGGATCTTCCTGGTCGCGCTCGTCGTCCACGTCGCCGTGCGGCTGCCGCGGGCGATCCGCGCCGTACGGTCGCGGGACCTGCGTCGTGAGCTCCGCACGGATCTGGCCGGCACACGGCCGGAACCGCCCGATCCCGATGGCCTGGTGGCCGCGAATCCGGCGCCGCCCACCATGTCCCGGCGCGGTCTGCTGGCGTTCGTCGGCGGTGGCTCGGTGATGATGTTCGGCCTGTCGGTGGGGCAGACGGTGGACGGGCCGCTGCGCCGTACGGCGTTGCTGGCGCCGCGCGGGCGCGAGTACGGCACCGGGCCCAACGATTTCCAGATCAACAAGACGGCGGCCAGCCTGGGCGTCACCGCGGCGGAGACGGGCGCGCAGTGGCGGCTGACGGTCGCCGGCGCGAGCTGGATCCAGCTGTCCCGCGAGGAGCTGCTGACGATGCCGCTGCACACCTACGCGCTGCCGATCGCCTGCGTGGAGGGGTGGTCGACCGAGCAGACCTGGACCGGCGTACGGCTGGCGGACCTGGCCCGCCTGGCCGGAGTGCCGCCCGGCTCGGCGGGGGTCACGGCCAGGTCCCTGCAGCGCGTGGGCTACTTCGGCCAGGCGTCGCTCAGCGCCGGGCAGGTGGCCGACCCGCGCTCGCTGCTCGCGCTGCGGGTGAACGGCGCCGACCTGTCGCTCGACCACGGATATCCGGCGCGGATCATCGTGCCGAACGCCCCGGGAGTGCACAACACCAAATGGGTGCGCGAACTCGACTTTCGCCTGGAGACGTCGTGAAGCGGCTGGCAGGCGTCTATGGCGCGCCCCTGTGGCACCTTCTCGTGCTGGTGGCCTGCTTCGTAGTCGCGGGCTATGTCGCCACCCGGGTGGTCGCCGCCGGCATCTGGATGGGGTTCGCCGTATGGTTCGTGGGCGCGATCATCTTGCACGATCTGGTGCTGTTCCCCGTGTACTCCGCGGCCGACACCGCCACCCGCGCCCTGCTCCCGCGAGTAGCGCGCCGGCGCCGGACGCCTGCTGTGATCAATTACCTGCGGGTGCCGGTCGCGCTGTCCGGCCTGTTGCTGTTGGTCTGGTTCCCGCTCATTCTCCGCGGTGCCGAGCGCAACTATCGCTGGGCGGCCGGGCTGAGCACCGCTCCTTATCTCGCGCGGTGGTTGCTGATCACTTTGGTTCTCTTCGGCGTTTCTGGGCTGCTGTACGTGCTGCGGCGCAGAAACTCCAGGAGTGCGGATCGTTGAGCAGCCGCCGCTGTGAGCGCGTGCGTATGACGGAGCCCACGGCCACCGCCAGCGCCGCGACAGCGTAAGCGGCCGTCGCGAGGCCGGCCTGGGTGCTCAGATAGGCGACGGCACCGGCGAACGGGATGCCGAGCCATTCCCAGCGGCCGTCAAGGGCGGCGAGTGCGACGACCAACAGGGCGTACCAGGAGTAGCCGGGAGTGAAGACGATGAACGCCACCCCGGTCACCACCAGGGCTCCACGCCAGGGCCGGTGGGCGTCGCCCCGGCACAGCACGAACAGGACCGCGGCCGCGAGAACGGCGAGGGCGGCCGGCAGGGCCCACGGGTCGGGCAGAACCAGTCGCAGCACCGCGAAGCGGCGGCTATTTCCGGTGTCGTCGTAGCCCTCCTCGTTCAGGTAGCCGAAGAGGTAGCCGAGGACGGACTCGCGGGACGCCAGCACGTACGGCAGGTACGCGAGCGCCACGATGAGGAGGGCGGGCCCGACGACAGCCGAAGCGTCGAGCACTCGCCGTCGCACGGAAGGCCCGCCCCTGGCCAGAAGCCCGGAGAGGGCCCCGGGCGCCGCTGCGGCGGGCAGGAGCTTGACGGCGGTCGCCGCGCCGAGCAGCAGGCCGCCGCGGACTTTGTGTCTGCTCGTGGTGATCAGGGCGATGACGGTGAGCAGGACGCCGAGCGTGTCGACATGGGCGTTGTTCACCGCCTCGACCGGAACGGCGGGGCACCACGCCCACCAGGCCGCCTGCGCCGGAGCCCTGCGACGCAGGGCGATCAGCAGGACAAGGGACGTCCCCAACGCCAGCAGCGCTCCGCCGATCTGGAGCGGCTTGTGCCGTGACCCCTCGGGCGAGAGCCGGTGCACGACCGAGAAGTACGCCTCCGCCAGCGGCGGGTAGATCGTGTGGACAGCGGGGCGGTTGATCCGCGTACACGATCGCGTGCCCACGCCGGACGGGATCGGGTAGCGGCCGGGGCCGTCGCAGCCGGCGCCCTCCGGGAAGAGCCAGCGGTCGCGTAGTGGCGCGAGGGCGGGGTCGGCCGGGGCGTGGTCATAGGGAGAGACACCTGCCGCCTGGACCCGGCCGTCCCAGGCATAGCGGTAGGAGTCGGTGCTGGTGGCCGGAGGCGCGAGGAGGCCCGTGGCGGTCACCGCGATGCCGCCGGCGATCACCAGGAACACCGTGCGACGTCCCGGTATCGTGCGCAGGGTCCACACCGCCGCGGCGAAGAGCGCCCACGCGAGCGCGTACCGCCAGAGCAGGCCCGCGCGGTCGGTGTAGAAGGATCCCGTGCTGATCGTCAGTACGAGCACACAGACCAGGGCGAGCAGGAGCACGGCCGCGCAGGCGAAGCGGCAGCGGATCAGGTTGTCCGGCGTCATGCCCCGGTCCGCGGAAGGCGCTGGAACGGATCCTCCAAGGTCGGCATACGAGTGGTCAGGCCAGCGGTGCGGCGGCGAACTCCTTCATCCCCTCGGCGAAGCCGATGCGCGCCTGGAAACCGAGCTCGGTGGCTGCCCGATGCGGTGAGGCCACGATGTGGCGCACGTCCCCAAGCCGGTACTCCCCGGTGGTGACCGGTTCCGGGCCGCCCCGCTGCGCCGCCAGGACCCGGGCCATCTCACCGACGGCATGTGGCTCCCCACTGGCGATGTTGTAGACGCGCAGCGTTCCGGGCTCGCCGCCGGTGAGGGCGGCCACGTTCGCGTCGGCGACATCGCGGACGTGGACGAAGTCGCGCATCTGCCCGCCGTCCTCGAACACGCGTGGAGCGCGACCGGCCTCCAGCGCGGACCGGAAGATCGCCGCGACGCCCGAGTACGGGGTGTCCCTCGGCATCCTGGGGCCGTACACGTTGTGGTAGCGAAGGGCGGTCGCCGTACCACCCGTCTCACGCGCCCAGTTGGCGGCGAGATGCTCCTGCGCCAGCTTTGTGGTGGCGTACGCGTTGCGCGGGTCCGTCGGCGCGTCCTCGTCGATGGCGGCGAAAATGACGCTTTCCCCGCATCGGGGGCAGCGGGGTTCGAAAGACCCTCGCGACATGTCGGCCGCGGAGCGGGGGCACGGCCGTACCCGGCCGTGCCGCGCGCAGTCGTAGGCGCCCTCGCCGTAGACCACCATCGAGGACGCCAGCACCAGTCGCCCGACGTCATGCTCCGCCATCGCGGCCAACAGTACGGCCGTGCCGTACACGTTGACCGAGGCGTAGTCGGGCAGGTCCGCCACGTTCACGCCGAGCCCGACCTTGGCCGCCTGGTGCACGACCACGTCGATCTCGGGCAGCAGCCGGCCGAGCACGGCCGTGTCACGAACGTCATCGCCGGACCGAAGGTCGAGCCCGGCCACCTCGTGGCCACCCGCCTCCAGCGCCTCGACCACATGACTCCCGATGAACCCCGCAGAACCGGTCACCAGCACCCTCGTCATCGCGGTACCCCGATCCGGGAGAGCGCGGCGGCGTAACGGGACCGCGGTGCCATCGCCGCCACCTCGATCGCGTCCTCGATGGTGTCCACATCGGTCAGGCGCGGCATCAAGGCGACGCTCAGCCCTGCCTCCCTGAGTCTTCGCAGCTGGATCTCTCCGGTGGTCGGCTCCGACATCGGTACGCCGAGCAGCAGCGCGGGATCGGGGGCGCGTAGCCCGAGCAGCCAGAAGCCGCCGTCGGTCGCCGGGCCGAACACCGCGTCGTAGCCGGAGAGCAGAGACACGGCATCGGCCAGCAGGCCGGGGGAGACCTGCGGGGTGTCCATGCCGATGAGCACGATGGGGGTGGGCCGCAACCGGTGGGCGTCCTCGAACGCCGCGGCCAGCCGTTCGTCCAGACCGTCCCCGCGCTGCGGGAGCACCGTGAAACCGCTGGGAAGCCAGACTCCGGGGGCGCCGTCAAGGGCGAGCGTCCGATGGACGTCCGGAACCTGGGCGACGGTCCGCAACGTGTCCTCCAGCGCGGCGCTCGCCAGAGCGGCGGCCTCGACGGGGGTGAGAGGCGGAACGAGCCGCGTCTTGACCCTTCCCGGCACGGGCTCCTTCGCGATCACGAGGATCTGCGCCCGGAAGTCACCGTCCCGGCCCTCTTCCGGACTCACGCGACCCCGTCCCGACGTGCCATGACCCGGCGCATGTCGCCGATCGCCCGCAGGGTGCCGCGTACCGTGCCGGTCACCTTCGACCTGCCCTTGCGGGGCAGGTAGTCCACCTCGGTCTCGTGGATGCGCCAGCCCGCCGCTCCGGCCCGCAGCACCATCTCCAGCGGATAGCCGAAACGCCGGTCGACCAGCCCCAGCCGGAGCAGTGCGAGCCGCCCGCACGCCCGCATCGGCCCCAGGTCGTGCAGCATGGCACCGGTACGCCGGCGTAGCCTCCGGGCCAGGACGGCATTGCCGAGCCGGGCGTGTACCGGCCAGGACGAGCCCGGCCGGAGGACCCGGCGGCCGAGGACGAGGTCGGCCTCGCCGGCCACGACAGGCCCGCTCACCCGAGGCAGTTGTTCCGGGTCGAGCGACGCGTCGGCGTCCATGAAGCACACGACGTCCGAGGCCGCGGCCACCAGCCCGGCATGGCAGGCGGCGCCGAATCCGCGCCGCGGCTCGTGCACCACCGTCGCGCCGAGCTCGGTCGCGATCTTCGCGGATCCGTCGGTCGAGCCGTTGTCGACCACGATCGGACGAAAGCCGTCCGGCATCCGCCCGAGCACCCACGGAAGGGCCGCCTCCTCGTTCAGGCACGGCAGCACCACGTCGATCTCCATGCCGCAGACGCTAACGTGGCACCCTGGTCAGGGCCGTCAGGAAGAGGCCCGGCTTTCCGAGAAATGACCAGCTCAGACGGCACGTTGACGCGCCCCGCATGCCCACGGAAGGTCAGGCGTGGACCAGCCGGTCGCCGATCACCGTGTCACCGGGCCCGATCAGCGCCCCGAGGGCGAGATTGGCCAAGTAGCCCGCGCTGGTCACCATGACCGCCGCCTCCTTCACGCGTTCGTCGCCCGACAGGCCGACGTAGTCGTTGGAGCCCGCCTGCACGCGCACCCGCCCGTCGATCACGACCTCACCCCCACCCGGCCGCTCCTCGATGGCCTGGTAGTAGGGATAGACGCCGAGCTCCTTAACGAACTGGTAGGTCTCGGGCAGCCGGCATTTCGCGAACACATCGGCCATGGCTTCTCGCTTTCCGAGCTGGTTCCCGTGTACGGCTCTCGCGAAGAAGTCTGCTCGATCGGCGGTGGCGGCACGGGCGGGATCTCCACGAGTCCCACGATGTCCGGACCGATAGATGCTCAGGGTGATTACGTGGGAGGCGCTTGTTGGTTGCTGAGGTCCCTAAGGATGACCTCTCCCGCGCTGGAGTGGATGTTCAGGAACGACCACAGGCCGGTGATCTGTAGCGCCCGGGCTGGTATGCCGTGGACGTCCGTCAAATGCAGGGCTGTGCCCTGTTCCCGCAGGGTGACATGGACGTCTGCCAGCACTTGCAGGCCGGTGCTGTCCATGAAGGTCAGCCTGCCGAGGTCGAGCACCACCGGCCTGCCGGGCAGCATCTGCTGACGGATGTAGGTGTCCAGCTGGGCGGCGTTGGTGATGTCCACCTCGCCGATCACGGTGATCAGAACGCCGCCATCCAGGTGCTGGCATTCCAGCCTCAGGGGTGACAGGGCGATCTCCGGGAGGCTCGGCACAAAGATGATGCGAACGGTCATGGCATCCTTCTCGGGCACGAGGGGTTGCAAGCATACGAGGCAAGATGACCCGCTTCTCCTCTTCTGAAGTTTAATGCCTGAATTGCAATACCCGAACCATCGTTCGTCAATTATGAGAAGAGGGGCCCGCCACGCCCGCTACCGAGGTGTGCGCCAAGGATGGTAGAAGGTGAAGGTTTGTGACCAAGTCCGATAACCGTTTGCCCGCCTGGACCTTCCTGACCCATCACGCACGGGTGCTGCTGGAGATCGCCCGCGACCCCCGCGTACGGCTGCGTGACATCGCCGCCAGCATTGGGATCACCGAGCGGGCCGTGCAGGGCATAGTGACCGATCTGCACCAGGCCGGATACATCACCCGCGACCGGGTCGGACGGCGCAACGAATACAGCCTCAACCTCGATCAACACTTCCGCTACCCGACCGAGGCCAATCTGCCGGTCCGCCTCCTGATCGACATGTTCACCCAGCACGATCTCCCGCAGGGCGAATCCGAGTAAGCATGCCGGCGGCTCGGCCCGCCGACGCCCCCGGCGAGGGCGACGGCGAGACGATTGCCAACGCCTACTCGGACGAGCCTGGCGGCGCGCGATCGGCAAGCTGGGCGGGGGAGCCCGTCGTGATGCCGGTGCCGTCAATCCTTCGACTTGAAGTAGTGCGCAACCATGTAAGCGGTGACCTTTTTGCCGATCTTCGCGCCCTCCACGTCGGCCGTGCGGGTATGGATTCCGCCCCAGATGCGGGCTTCGATGACCTCGGCGAGCGCGTGCGAGAAGCCGCGGAAGTACCTGGTGGTACCCGAGTCGGCGCTGTACCCGCTGAAGGGGATGTCGTCCCGGCCGAAGAAGTACGTCAACGCCGACATGCTCGCCGCTGTGAAGCAGGTATGTCCGGACGTGTAGTCGGGGTGTGGCGGTGTGACGAGCAGTGGCATCCAGTTGGGATCGGCCGTCGTTTCCGGATTGCCGTCGGTGTCGGCCAGGCGGATCGCGGTGACCGGCCGCCAGAAGGTCCACGCCGCCTTCTCGTTGTAGCAGGCGATCGTGGCATCGGCTTCGGCCATGTCGACCATCGCGAACATCCGCGCCGTCTGCAGCGTGTTCAGTTGCTGTTTCGTCGCCAGCTGACGCTTGATCTCCCATTCGGCCAGGTGCCGGTCGTGCCACCAGATCGCGGCCTGTGTCTGGTCGGGCGTCCTGACCGTGCTGGTCGCCGAGCCGATCGTCTTGACCTCGTTGAAGTCCCGGGCGTACCGGTGGCTGGTGAGCGATGGCGGTCCGGACGTGCGGAACATGGAGGCGCTGCGGATGAGGAACGGCTTTAGCTCGCCGACCCAGGCCCCGTCGGAGGCGAAAGTGGGTGGCGCCGGCCGCCACTTACCGGGCTCGGTGCCCACGGGCCAGGTCTGGTTTCCGAACGCCCCGTCGTTCTGTCGTGCGGCGTTCATCGCAGAGGCCGCCTGAGTGCCCACGGTGATTCCGCGCTGCTTGGCGGTACTGTCGGGAATCGCGGCCAGCGCCTCGTCGTACTGCGTCTTCAACCTCGCCTGCTGATCCGGGAACAGAGCGTTCAGCACAAGGAAGCCCGCGGTGGCGACGGCCGCGTCCGTCGACTCGGTTCCATTGGCGGGCGGCGCGATCAGGTATGGCTGGTAGGGAGTGCCGGCGATCGCGTTCACGGCGTCGTAGACGGCTCCGTGCACCATCGCGAAGCTGCGCGCCTGGACCTGCGGTTGCTGGCCGGCGACGTCCCAAATCGCTGTCTGGGCGTTCCTGTCCCAGACGATGACGGCATTGGTAGGCGTGTGTGAAGTCGACGCGTACGCGAACGACGAGCCGAGTCCGATCGGAGACCCGGCGGCGATGACTCCGGCGACGGCTAAGCGAACGGCCTTGCGTGGCAGGACGCCTGCCCAGCCGGCGCCACGTAATTGGACCATGGTGGGAAATTACTATGCCGGCCACATCCGTCACAGTGACCGAACAGTCGAAGACGGATATTGACGTAACCGAAATCCAGCGCCCCGGCGCGACAGGGGACGGCAACCCGGCGGCGAAGGGGATGATGATCGCATTGAGGAGCACCGTCACTATCGGACCGAATCCTGACAGGTGCTCCCGTGACCTACGCTGTACGCATGCGCGTGACGATGCGGGAGGTGGCGGATCGGGCCGGCGTCTCGATCAAGACCGTCTCTCGTGTGGTGAATGGCGAACCGCACATCCGTCCGGAGAAGGTGCAGCGGGTGCATGCGGCGATCGACGAGCTCGGCTGGGTTCCGAACCGGACCGCCCGGGCGCTCAGGACCGGGCTGATCGGGGTGGTCGGCATCGCCGTCACCGAGCTGCGCCGCCCGTATCTCGCGGGTCTCGTCGAGGCGCTCGTCACCGAGGCGGATCGCTGCGGGATGCTCGCCGCGGTCGAGCCGACGCACGGCGATCCGGCCCGGCTGGAGGCGGTCCTCGCCGCTCGGGGGAAGACGTTCGACGGCGTGGTGCTCATCGGCCCGGCAGCGCTGGTCACCGACGGGTTGGACGACCGCCCGGTAGTCGTCGTGCAAGGTGGCGCGGGCGAGGTGGACAGCGTCGACGAGGACGTCGCGGAGGCGGCGGCGCTGGTGGCTCGCCACCTCGCCGTGATGGGCCGGTCCCGCCCGGCCCTGCTTGGAGCGGATCAGGCTCGGATGCTCGCGGCTCTCGCCGGATCCGGCATCGACCCCGCTGCCGTACCGTATGTGGATCTCGGAGAGGTGGCCGACCGGCGCGCGGGCGCGCGAGCCGCCGTACAGGTGCTGGAGCAGCATCCGGACGTTGACGCGCTGCTGTGTGTCAACGACGAAGTGGCGCTCGGGGCTCTCGCGGCGCTCGTCAAGCATGGGGTGAATGTTCCGGGACGGGTGGCGGCCGTGGGATATGGCAACCTGGAGGACGGACGGTTCTCGACGCCGTCGCTCACCACGGTCGACCCCGGGCCGGCCCGGTTGGCGCGCAGCGCGCTGGAACTGCTCTCTGATCGCCTCGCCGGCACGGCACCGCGACACCCGCGCGCGGTCGTGTCGCCGGTCGAGCTGGTACGGCGTGAGTCCACGCTCGGCCGGGACCCGCGATGAAGCGCCCGACGCTCGCGGATGTCGCC
>NZ_JBFAMX010000299.1:0-11757 GCF_040659615.1 Nonomuraea sp. NPDC049784 | reverse complement strand
GGCGGCCCCCTTTCAGCGGGGATTCGTCGTCCTTTGCACACACCAAGCACACCGTCCGCGCCCTCTTCCCGGCAGTGCCGTACGGCCCGCAACGCAGGACGTCCTTCCGGTCCCGCTGGTGGTCGTATAGCGTCGTGAACATGATTCGTGTGTTCCTCGTCGACGATCACGAGGTCGTACGGCGGGGGGTCGCGGCGATGCTGGAGTCCGAGGACGACATCGAGGTCATCGGCGAGGCCGGGACGGCCGAGTCGGCCATCGCCCGCATTCCCGCGCTGAAGCCCGACGTGGCGGTGCTGGACGTGCGGTTGCCGGACGGCAGCGGTGTCGACGTGTGCCGGGAGGTGCGCTCCCGGGTGCCGGGACTGGCGTGCCTGATGCTGACCTCGTTCGCCGATGACGACGCACTGTTCGACGCGGTGATGGCCGGCGCCTCCGGCTACGTGCTCAAACAGATCCACGGCTCCGACCTCGTCGGCGCCGTCCGCACCGTGGCCTCGGGACAGTCGCTGCTCGACCCGCAGACCACCGCCACCATGCTGCAGCGCCTACGCGACCAGGCCGCCAGGAAGGACCCCCTCGCCGCGCTGTCGCAGCAGGAACGCCACATCCTCGACCTGATCGGCGAGGGGCTGACCAACCGGCAGATCGGCGAACGGATGTTCCTGGCCGAGAAAACGGTCAAGAACTACGTGTCCAACCTGCTCGCCAAGCTCAACATGCAGCGCCGCACCCAGGCCGCGGCGCTGGCTGCGCGGTTGCGGGACGAGCGTCGCGAGTGACGTGGCGTGGATCCCGGCGCGGCCAACCCGGGCAACCTGCGCGACTTGCGTCGGTGCGGACGCTCACCGACCCGTCGTGCCCGGCCCGCGTGACCGCGTGCCCTGCGAGGGCGCCGGTGATGAGCCGGCCGACCGGCCCCCGCACGGCATGCTCCAGCCGCCGAACCAGTCGGCCAGATACCGCTGCATCTGGGAGATCTCGGCATGCCGGTCATCGCGCACCTTGGCGGCGAACGCGGCGACCTCGCCGTGCTGGGCCCGCCCGGGGCTCAGCAGCTGCTGCGACATCATGACCGCCACCATGTGATGGCCGATCATGTCGCGCAGGAACGCCTCATCCAGGGCGTCGCCCGACAGCCGGGACAGCTCGCGCATCATCGTCTGGTAGCCGGTCTCCGCCCCGTAACGCCCCGGATACCACTTGCCCAGCCAGGCCTTCATCGTGGCGGCCTCAGCGCTTTGCGTCTTCGCGATCGAGGCGCCCAGCGCGCGCATCTGGGGCCGGTCCGAGCGTTGCAGGTGCCGGGCCGCCGCCACTGCTTCCTGATGGTAGGCCACCATGCGGGTTAGGTAGTCGGCCTCGTCGCTCACGTTCACGCTGCGCGTCGACCCATAGGGTCCCGTCATGCTCCACCCGGCCGGTGCGGCGCCCTGCTGCCCGGACGTGATCTCTGTCACCTGCTGGGCCATGTCGTTGACTGCGACGGAGATACCGGTCACCGCCACGGTCGCCAGCACCGCGCTGGCCGCGATACCCGCAACTCTCGACCGTTTCATGTCCGGACTCCAACGCTCTTCCAAGGACTGGACTTTTTCACTTCCTTCCAGACTGGGGGTGGTCACCGTACCGGGGCAGGGCCGTACGACCCTCATGACCAGGACCAAAGACCTTCGCCGGCGCGGCTTGGCCGGTCCGGGCATCGCCCCTCCTGCCGAGCAGGAGGTGTGCAGGTCGAGCATGAGGCCGGGACGGCCGTCGGGTTTCAGCGGAGTGTCGCGTCGGCGACCAGATGGGCGAACTGGGGCAGTGTGCCGGCCTGGGACCACATCGTTCGCTGCCTGGCCGCGCCTGTTCCGCGGATGGCGAGCCTGTGGATCAGCAGGGCGATCGGTTCGGGTTCGGGCAGGCGCGGCAGGAGGATCTTCAGTAGGTCGCGGTGCGGCATGACCTGGGACGTGTACGGATCGACGGCGAGGGCGTCCAGGCCGTGGCGGGCGGCGGCGTTCAACTCGGCGACGATCTGCCTGTCGCTCAGCGCCTTGATGGGCACATCGCGTGTCACGTCGGCGATGGCCAGGGCGACGAGTGCCCGCGCCATGGCTGCCATCAGGAGGGCGTCCTCGACCGAGAGGCATGTGTCCATGACGCGAAGTTCCACCGTCGGGTAGCGCGGCGACAGGCGGGCGTGGAAGTACACGCTCCGCTCGTCCATGGCATGGCCGCAGCGGATCAGGTGACACACGGCGGCGTCGTAGTCGGCCGCCGATCGCCACGCGCGGGGAGGCGCCGCCGTCGGCCAGCGGCTCCACCGCCGGTAGCGGCGACTGGCCCAGCCTGTGTCCCCACCGCCGGCGATGGGAGAGTTGGCGCTGAGCGCCAGGAGCGTGGCCAGGTAGGGCCGGAGCCGGGTGAGGACCTGCACGCCCAGCTCGCGGGAAGGGACGCCGACGTGCACGTGGCAGCCGCAGGTGCAAGAGCCCGCGACCAGAGAGCCGTGGCGGGCCGCCAGTTCCTGATAGCGGGCGTCGGCCGTGAGGGCGGACAGGCCGGGCACGTGCCGAGGGGCGATGCCGCAGGCGACCAGGTGGCAGCCCAGTTCCTCTGACGCGCGTGAGGCGAGCATCCGGTGGCGGGACAGCTCCTCTGCCACCTGCGCCAGGTCCGTGCACACGCCGGTGACCGTCTCGAGCTGATAGCGCATGGCCTCGGCTTTGACGTGCGGGTCGCCCTCGAGCAGCGCCAGGACCGCCGGGGCTGTGAGGGCCGGGCGGCCCTCGGCATGGTCGAGCAGCAGGAACTCCTCCTCCACGCCCACCGTCAGCGTCCGGCTCATGGAACGCGCCACAGGAGTGATGGTCGTGCCGTACGTGCTCATCGCAACCTCCCCCGAAGCGATGACCCCGCTCAATGTAAGAGTCGCGCTTGGACGGTGTCCGAGGCAAGCGGCCATGCGTTCCACCGAGCCTGTGGCGGCGCTGCGGGCGCTCCCTTTGAAAGACACCTCGTGTACGGCGCGCGGCGAGGGTCAGCCGGCCCGCCGATGAGCTTGGCATTTCCATGACCAGCCACGAACGCGGATGGCAGGAGCCGGGCGGTGACCGTGCGTGATATTGGGGGCGCCGGAGCGACTGCGGCCAGATCGGGCTTCAAGAGCTCGCGCCGGTGGCGGACCGGCATTTCGCGGGGTCCAGCAGCCCTTTCGTTCTTCCTCTGGAGAGGATGTCATGCGTTCTCGACGTCTGAAATACCCGCTCGTGACCCTGGCTGTGGCTCTGGCGGCAAGCACGCTCTCGCCCGTGTCCGCGTCCGCCGGCGTGGAACTCAACCCGTCACCCCAACGCCCTTGGGTGAAACTCTGTCTCAAACTCAAGCGGATGCCCGAGCACCGGCATATACGGTGCCACCGCCCGGCACCGCCCCGGCGCGTCTCCCCTGCCAGGCTCGCGGCGCGGGCCCAGCGGGCGACGATAAGCGAACTTTCGGTGCCGAGCAGTCATGCGAGTCCCGTCGGCATCAGGAGGGGGCCGGACAACGCGCTGTGGTTCACCGAGAACACCGCCAACAAGATCGGACGCGTCACCACCGGGGGGCTGTTCACCGAATACTCCATCCCCACCAGCGATTCCCAGCCGGGTCACATCGCCGCCGGCCCGGACGACACCCTGTGGTTCACCGAGGCGGTCGGCAACAAGATCGGCCGGATCACCACCAGCGGGACCATCACCGAATACACCCTGCCGAACAGCGACGCCTACCCGTGGGGGATCACCAAAGGCCCGGACAACGCCTTGTGGTTCGTCGAGCAGCTCGGCAACAAGATCGGCCGGATCACCACCAGCGGGACCATCACCGAATACAGCCTGCCGACCAGCGACGCCTACCCGATGCGCATCACCACGGGACCGGACGACAACCTGTGGTTCACGGAGTCGATGACGGGCAAGATCGGCCGGATCACCACCGGCGGCACGATCACCGAATTCACCATCCCGTCCTCCGGCGCCATCCCTGTCGGAATCACCACGGGCCCGGACGGCAACCTCTGGTACACCGACGCCAACGGAAAGGTGAGCTCCGTCACCACCGCGGGCGCCTTCACCGAATACCCGCTTGCGGACAGCAACGGCTTCCCATGGGGCATCACGGTCGGTCCCGACGGCAACCTGTGGTTCGTCGAGCAAATCGGCGACAAGGTCGGCAGCATCACCACGTCCGGGACGATCAATGAGTACTCACTGCCCACCAGTTTCTCGGGGGCGTTCGACATCACGGATGGCCCCGACGACAATCTCTGGCTCACGGAGGACTACGTCGACCAAATAGCGGTCGTCGCTCCCTGACCGAAGTTGCACGGCCGCGTCCAGCATGTACGTCTGGTGCTCGCCGGTCTTCGTGCCGGCCTTTAGCATGTCGCACGTGACCACCTACGACGATCTTGACACGTTCGAGTACCTGGACTTCTCGGCACTGCCGCAGCGCCAGCAGCGGATCCTGGCCACGATCCGGGACTGGGTGGTCAGATACGGGTATCCGCCGAGCACACGCGAGATCGGCCACGCGGTCGGGCTGCGGTCGTCCTCGTCGGTGTCGAAGCACTTGAAGAGCCTGGAGGAGAAGGGGTTCCTTCGCCGGGGCACGACGATGACCCGGCCGATCGACGTGCGTGTGTTCCTGCGGGCTTCGGCGCCGGAACCGGTCGGCGACTTGGTGAGCGTGCCCGTGGTCGGAGACATCGCCGCGGGCAGCCCCATCCCGGCCGATGAGCACGTGGACGACATACTGCCCCTGCCCCGCGTCCTCACTGGGCGTGGCAACGTGTTCGGTCTCCGGGTGCGAGGCGATTCGATGATCGACGCGGCGATCTGCGACGGCGACATCGTCGTGGTACGGCAGCAGCCCGAGGCGTACTCGGGCCAGATCGTCGCCGCGATGATCGACGGTGAGGCAACCGTCAAGGTGTACCGCCGACGCAACGGGCATGTCCATCTTGAACCGCGCAATCCCGCCTACGACATCATCGACGGCGACGGCGCCGTGGTCCTGGGCATCGTGGTCTCGGTCCTTCGCAACGTCTGAGAAGGTGTTTGAGATCGATGATCTTGGTTAGTCTGGCGGGCCATTCGGACGATCGCGGCCAAGGGGATGATCGCCTCGGAGACGACCTGTGGGTAACCTCAGCCGCCGATCTTCTCCTTCAGCACGTCGGCGATCTGGTGGGTGGCCTCCAGGCAGCGCTTCGAGTGGCGGGTGAACTGGATGAAGCCGTGAGTCAGGTCCGTGTGGTGGATGTAGGTCAGGTCGTTTCTGGCGCTGGCGAGTTTGCGCGCGTATGCATGGCCGACATCGCGCAGCGGGTCGTAGCCGTTGGTGACCAGGACCGCGGGCGGCAGATCGTCGTGTGAGGAGGCGTTGAGCGGCGAAATCAGGGGTTGGCGAGCATCCTCGTGGTGGGGAACGTAGTTCCAGGCGAATAGCAGGACGCCGTAGGTCTCCAGGTAGAAGCCGACACGGTTCTCACTGCCGGAGTCGGTGTCGAACGGCAGCGCCGTCTCCGGATAGAGCGGAAGCTGGAGGGCCAGACGCGGTCCGCCCTCGTCACGAAACTTCAGCGTGAGAGCGCAGGTCATGTTGCCACCGGCGGAGTCCCCGCCGACAGCGATTCTCTCCGGATCAACCTCCTGGTCGGCCGCGTGTGCGAATAGCCAGCTGATGACGAAGCCGCATTCGTCGAGCTGGACGGGAAACTTGGCCTCCGGGGCGAGTTGGTAATCGATGGCGTACGTCTTGATGCCGGCCCGCTCCGCGAAGATCCGCATGGGGATCTCGAACTCGTCCAAGGTACCCACGGTCCATCCACCGCCGTGCAGGTAGACGAGCGCTCCGTACGGCCCACTACCCGTGCTCGGCGTGTGCACCCGTACTGGAACAGACCCATGCGGGCCCGGGAGAAGGAGAGTCTCCACCGACCCGATCGTCGGCCAGGGTCCCTCGGCGAGCACGCGATGCGAACGCCGAGCATCGGCAATCCGTTCGTCAGCTCCGAGAATTGGCCCACGGGGCAACCAGTCGGCCAGCTCCTTGTCTAGTTCGTCCCGTCCCACCTTCTCCGGAACATTGGTGCTGTTGTAGATAGGCATCGCAGGAACCCCCCTCTCCGGCTGCCTGCCCGCCAAGCCTGCCGATAGCGCCAAGGGGCAGTCAGGGCGATTTCAACACTCAGCGCAGATCTTCCTGCTGTGACCCGTGTGACTGGTGCGTCGCATTCCCACGCCGAAAATCCACAATCTTCTCAAACACGCTCTGAGCACCTGGCCTTAAGTGGACACTGATTGACGTACGCCCCGGCGCGAGTTCGACTACCTGAAGAAGAAGTCCGACGTCTCCTCGCCGCTTCTGCCGGGAGGTACCTCATGAGGACAGACCCTGTACGAGCAGGTCGCCCCATGCGTGTGGTCATCGCCGGCGCAGGCATCTCCGGGCTGACCGCGGCCCTGAGCCTGCACGCCGCAGGAATCACCGATCTGGTCATCCACGAGGCGGTCGACGAGATCCAGCCGCTGGGCGTGGGCATCAACATCCTGCCGCACGCCGTACGTGAACTCATCGAACTCGGCCTGGGCGACCGCCTGGCGAAGATCGGCGTCGAAACCGCGGACCTGACCTTCGTCAACCGCTACGGGCACCGCATCTGGACCGAACCGCGCGGGCTGCAGGCCGGCTACAAGTGGCCCCAATACTCGATACACCGGGGCCGCCTGCAGTTCATGCTCCTGGAGGCGGTCCGGGAGCGCCTCGGCGCCGAGGCGGTGGTGACGGGGTCGCCCATCGCCGGGCTCGACCACGACGCGGACCTGCTCATCGGCGCCGACGGCATACGCTCCGGCGTCAGACAGGCCCTGTTCCCCGACGAGGGTGAGCCGTTAT
Source organism: Nonomuraea sp. NPDC049784 (assembly GCF_040659615.1). Classification (NCBI taxonomy): domain Bacteria; kingdom Bacillati; phylum Actinomycetota; class Actinomycetes; order Streptosporangiales; family Streptosporangiaceae; genus Nonomuraea; species Nonomuraea sp. NPDC049784. Next base: position 4,830 of record NZ_JBFAMX010000299.1, on the reverse strand, counting down.
GGAGCGGCGACGTGCTGTGGCGCGGCACCACGTACGGCACGCCGTTCATGACCGGGAAATCCATGATCATGGCCGGTGACGGCCTGAAGAAGATCGTCATCTACCCCATCGCGCCGCCGGACGACGACGGCAACCAGCTGATCAACTGGGCCATCCAGCACCGGGCCCCCGAAACCACGCCACGAGGCGACTGGAACCGGCCCGTGAGCGTGGAGAAGGTCCTCCCCCACGTCAAGGACTGGCGCTGCGACGAGCTCGACATCCCCGGGCTCATCGCGGCCGCGGAGATGGCGTACGAGTATCCGTTGGTGGACCGGGACCCGTTACCGCGCTGGTCGACGAAGACGGTGACGCTGATGGGCGACGCCGCGCACCCGATGTATCCCACCGGCTCCAACGGCGGCACCCAGGCCATCATCGACGCCCGTGTCCTGGCCTACGCGTTGGCGACCGGCCAGGGCCTGCAGTTCTACGAAGGCGAGCGCCGGCCCGTCACGAACAACATCGTGCTGGCCAACCGCAAGGACGGAGCCGAGGTCATCCTGAAACTGGCCCACCAGCGCGCCCCGCGGGGTTTCGCCGACATCGAGGACATCATGCCGCTGGCCGAGCGCGAGGAGATCGCCCTGCGCTACAAGAAGCTGGCCGGCTTCGAGCCCGCCACGCTGAACGCACGCCGGAGCTGGTCGGTGCGCCATGAGACGGGCACCGACGTCTCGTCATCGTGAACGGCGAGCCTGGCCTCCATCGCCCTCAGCCTCATCGAGACGCGGAGCGTGCTGTCGCCCTGATCCGCGGGAACGACGGACCGGCCCGAGTACGGCAGGCCGAGCCACTGTCGTCGCGAATTCCAGCGGGAAGGCGGTCCGGTCCTGGTCGCCGTCCCATCGGGAGAGGTCCCGTCCGGCGCATACGCGGCTCGACATCGGAGAGATCAGTGCGCGCTCGGTGACCGTCAGCCGTTCGGCGGGGTGGGGAAGCGGCGTGAGGCTGGTCGGGTCGAACCTCTCCAGCCAAAACATCAAAGAACTTTGACCGTACGCAGAGTCGGCCTTCGTGACCAGCGAGGGAACTGATATCGGTGAGCACGCAAGGCCGCCTTTCATGCCCATGGGCAGGGCAACTTCCAGCGGCGCGAAGCCTGGCACGTCTCCGTAACCGTCGGCTGCCACATGCCGGATCTGCGCGCCGACAGCAAGAAGGGCGGCAACGACGAGAGCTGAACGTGTCTGGCGTCTCTTGCGAGGCAAGCAGCACACCAGAAAGGTAAAGAGTGTCGCTTCCCAGCCGGCTTTCTGTCCACGCGATCCTCACATTGGCAGCGGGACTACTGTCGCTGATAGCTCTCAGCGCGGTCGGAATTGCCGCGGATCTTGCGATTCGCATAGAAGCCGAGCAGCGTATCTTCGAAAATACCGAGCGCGCGGCCGTTGACTGGATCGGAGCGATGAACCAGGCACGGCCTCCCCCTCCGGTAACCACCTCGGACGTCAACCTGCTCCAACTCGTCAACTCATCCGGACAGGTCGTGTCCGCCAGTAGAGCCGCTGCGGGACGCCCGGCACTGAGCGAGTACTGGCCCCCATCTGATGACCGCATTGAGCACCGCACGGAATGTACGGCTGCGCAGTGCGTGATGTTCACCGCCGTCAGACCCTCGCCGCAAGAGGAGCAGCTGTTGTGGGGTGGCGAATCCCACATCGTCTACGCCGGTCGCCGGCAACCCGCGATCCTGGCCACGCATACCCTGGAGCTTCTTCTCGGCACCGGCGCCCTGGTCGTGAGCGTATTTCTCGCTGGGGCGACCTGGATACTGGTACGGCAGGCGTTGCGCCCGGTTGAGGCGATACGGAGGCGGGTCGCACAGGTCACCGTGACCGACTTGAGCTTGCGCGTCCCTGAACCGCCCGGGCGGGACGCGATCGCGCGGTTGGCCCGCACCGCCAACGAAACGCTGTCGCGGTTGCAGGAAGCGGTCGACCATCAGCGCCACTTCGCCTCGATGGTGTCACACGAGCTGCGCACCCCGATGACGGGGCTGCGCACCCAGTTGGAAGAGGCATTGCTGTATTCCGACGTGGACCCGCGAATCGCAGTCGAGGGTGCGCTGTCCACGCTGGAGCGTTGCCAGTTGATCATCGATGAGATGCTGGCGCTGACCCGCGTGCGCACCTCCCCACACAGGCCCGAGCAGGTAGATCTCACCGCTCTGGTACGGGAGGAAGTCGCACGACGGGACACGAAGGTGCCGATCCGAATCCACGCCGAAGAAAGCGTGGAGGTGCGCGGTAACCCCGTCCAACTCACCGAGGTGCTGCTGAACCTTCTTCTCAACGCCCAGCGTCACGCCCGGACGTGTGTTGACGTCAGCGTGACGCGCCTAGGCGGACAGGCGACGGTCAGTGTGCTTGATGACGGCGCCGGCATCCATCCGGCGGACCGCGAGCGAGTCTTTGCGCCCTTCGTCCGCTTGGCGGACGGGCGCCAGCGTGATCCGCAAGGTAGTGGTCTCGGCCTTGCCATCTCGCGCGCCGTCGCTCAAGCACATCAAGGAACCTTGAGCGTAGAGGACTCACCACAAGGCGCCAAATTCGTCCTGCGCCTGCCACTGGCACCGGGCTGAGATCGCCCCGGCAATCGCGGTCGCAGCAGCTTCAGCCTGGTGCAAGACCGAGGAATCTTGCGAGCGGTTTCGGCGGCAGACCCGAGCGAGGACGGGTGACACCAGAGCGCCACCGAGGTGCGAACGCCGGCGGTCACCCGGCACGTGAGTTGACCCCGCCGGAGCGCAGGGGACGCGGCCGGATCATGTCACGGTCTCGGACAAAGCTCGGCACTAGATTGACGACAGTCACGGAAGTGCCTACTTTCGGCCTATCGTCCACTACGCAGGGGGCCATCCATGGACCTGTCCTCCGACGCCTTCGACGAGTCGGTCGCGATCGACGTGCACACCCACGTGGAGGTCTCCAAGGACGGCCACGGCTCGCTGAGCCCGGCGCTGTTCGGCGCCTCGGAGAAGTACTTCGGCTCTCACGAGCGGCCGAGCATCGATCAGATGGCCGCCTACTACCGGGAGCGGAAGATGGCCGCCGTGGTGTTCACCGTGGACGCCGAGCACGCCACCGGCCACCCGCGCATCTCCAACGAGGAGATCGCCGAGAGCTGCGCCGCGCATGCCGGCGTGCTCATCCCGTTCGCCAGCGTCGATCCGCACAAGGGCCGCGCGGGCGTCCGCGAGGCCCTCCGGCTGGTCACCGATCACGGCGTGCGCGGCTTCAAGTTCCACCCCAGCATCCAGGGCTTCGCCCCCAACGACCCCATGGCCTACCCGCTGTACGAGACGATCGAGGATCTCGGCGCGATCGCGCTCTTCCACACCGGCCAGACCGGCATCGGCGCGGGCGTGCCCGGCGGGGGCGGCATCCGCCTGAAGCACTCCAACCCGATGCTCGTCGACGACGTTGCCGTGGACTTCCCCCACCTGAAGATCATCCTGGCCCATCCGTCCTTCCCCTGGCAGGACGAGGCCCTGGCCGTGGCCACCCACAAGCCGCACGTCCACATCGACCTGTCGGGCTGGTCGCCGAAGTACTTCCCGCCCCAGCTCGTCCGCTACGCAAACACCCTGCTCAAGGACAAGATGCTGTTCGGCTCCGACTACCCGGTGATCACGCCTGACCGGTGGCTGGCCGACTTCGCGAAGCTCGACATCAAGCCCGAGGTCCGCCCCAAGATCCTCAAAGGCAACGCCGCCCGCCTGCTCGGCCTCGCCCCTGAAGGCCCTGAAGGCCCTGAAGGCCCCGACGAAGGGAAGAACCCGGCATGACCATCACCGTGCACGGCCTGGAGGAGATCAAGACGCTCGCCGGGCAGGACCTCGGCGCCGGCTCCTGGCTGCAGATCACCCAGGAGCGGATCGACGCCTTCGCCACCGCCACCGGCGACCACCAGTGGATCCACGTCGACCCTCAACGAGCCGGGGCCGGCCCGTTCGGCGGCACCATCGCGCACGGCTACCTGACCCTCTCGCTCGTCATCCCCCTGTTCAACGAGCTGCTCGACATCCAGGGCGTGACGATGAGCATCAACTACGGCCTCAACAAGGTCCGCTTCCCCAGCCCGGTCAAGGCCGGCGGCAAGATCCGGCTGGCCGCCAAGGTCGTCTCGGTCGAGGACGTTCCCGGCGACGGCGTCCAGATGCTGTGCGACTTCACCGTCGAGATCGACGGCTCGGCCAAGCCCGCCTGCGTCGCCCAGGCCGTCTACCGTCACTACGCCTGACCGCCGCACCGCCGTGGCGCGGCCGGGAAGGACGTTCCCGGCCGCCGCGGACGGGGGTCAGCTCGCGAGCAGCTTCTCCGCCGGGATGGTCTGGCGCGTGATGGTGGGGCTGGACCAGTGGAGCTGGGCGATGGCGTCGTAGCCGCTGTCGTAGAACTCCATCTTGATGTCGTGCGCTCCGGCGGTCAGCGCGATCTGGCCGCTGTCGTCGCGCTTGGAGTGGTCCGTCCAGTCGTCCACGACGAGCGTTCCGTCCACCCAGAGCCGGACGCCGTCGTCGCTCGTGGTGATGAACGTGTACGTCTCCGCGCGGTCGGCGATCACCTTTCCGGTCCAGCGCACGCTGAACGTGTCGGCGGACACGGCCGGGTCGGGGGCGTTCGCGCCCCAGTCGAAGTTCACGCCGGGGTCGATCCGGGTGAGCTTGGGCGCGGTCAGGTCGGCGTTGTCGAAGTAGGTCGCCGACAGGCCCTGCTGGTCGACGACCAGGGTCGTGGCCGAGCGCGCCGGAAGCGTGATCGTGCCCTTGCCGCCGGCGACGGTGAC
>NZ_JBFAMX010000298.1:0-11772 GCF_040659615.1 Nonomuraea sp. NPDC049784 | reverse complement strand
ACGGCGGGAGCCGGCCTCGGCGGCGCGCCGAGCCCCTCGGCGCCCCCCGCCGGCCCACCGGTCAGGAAGTCCGGTTGCGCGTCGGCGAGGCCGAGGCCGGGCTCCGGCAGCCGCATCCGCTGAACCCCGGCCGGCGGGGCGGCCATCACCGCCGCGTGCGCCGTGAAGCCCATCATCGGCGGCGCCTGCGGCAGCTCCCACCCGCTCGGCGGTTCGACCGGCTGGATGACCCGGTGCTCCGGCCCGCCCTCGGCGACCTGCCTGGTGTCGACCGCCACGTACGCGGTGAAGCGGCACAGCACGCCGTACTCGAGCGATGTCCGCACGATCCGCGACTCCAGGTCGTGCTCGCCCATGGCGTACCGGTCCTCCAGCTCCCGCAGGTGCGCGCGCGCCCACACGGCCTGGATGGCCGGATTGTCCACCGTCACGCCCGCGACCTGCTCCTCCCACGGCCCGTCCGCGGCCATCCCGCGTACGGTCAGCGAGGAGCCCTCGCGGTAGCGCCCGTACACGCGCAGCGGCACGCCGGGGAAGATCGACCCGAGGTGGGTGACCGTGTCCGGCTCGACGTCGAGGCCCTTGATCGAGAGGTCGGTCACCAGGGGAGCGCCGATCCTGCGGTGGATCTGCTCCATGGCGGCGTCCAGCCGGTCCTCCGACTCGACCAGCTCGCACCGGCCCGCGCCGAGCCCGGCCAGGCGGCCGAGGAAGCCGGCGTTCACGGCGCGGTCGATGCCGACCGTGTGCACGCGCATGGCCGACAGCGCGCCGCCGGCCTGCTCCAGGATCTGGTCCTCGTTGCCCACCTGGCCGTCGGTGACCAGCACCACGACGCGTTCGCGCTCGTTCCTTGCGCCCAGGAGCGCGATGGCCCGGCGCAGCGGCTCCAGCAGCTCGGTGCCGCCTCGGGCGTCCACGCGGGCGAGGTGCTCGACGGCGCGGTACCGGTTGCGGTCGGACGCCTCCACCAGCCCCTCGAACGCCTCCTCCACCACGGAGTCGAACGTCAGCACCGCGAACCTGTCGTGCTCCGTCAACGTGTCGACGATGCGGGCCGCGGCCCTCCGGGCGGTGACCATCTTCCAGCCGCCCATGCTGCCCGAACGGTCGAGCACCAGCACCAGGTCGCGCGGCGCGCGCGTGGACTGGAGCGGCGGCGGCACGACGGTGAGCGCGAACGTGCCAGTGCCGTCCGATCGGCCGTCGAGCTGCAACGACGTGGACCCGTCGAACGACAGCCGCAGGATGAAGTCGCGGTCGAGCCGCTCGCCCGGGCGCAGGCGTACCGTATTGCCCTCCTCCTCGACCACGTGGAGGCTCGAGGCCAGCTCACGCAGCTCCAGCCCGGCCGCGTCCACGGTCGCGCGCAGTGACAGACGCACGGGGTCGGGGAAGCCAGGCAGCAGGACGGGCGGACTGATCCTGGACGCGTCGGGCACCGCGTCGGTGTCGGGCGCGGCGCCGTCGCCAGCGGGCGGGCCGTCGATGGGGCTGCCCGGGATGTAGCGCGGGGCCACGACCAGCGGGAAGCGGAACGTGGCCGCCCCATCCTCGTACGGCAGCGGCTGGCTCATGGTCAGCCTGACCGAGACGCGCTCGCCGGGCAGGATGTTGCCCACCCTGATCGTGAACACGTCGGGCCGGTCCTCCTCAGCGATCGCCGCCCGCCTGCCCTCGCGCAGCGCCTGGTCGTAGTCGGCCCTGGCCTGGGCGCGTTCCTTCAGCACGCCCTCGACCACCCGGTCGTCGGCCTCCATCCTGAACCCGGTGACGGCCGCCCTGTCGGGCAGCGGGAAGACGTACGTGGCCTCGAGCGTGACGTCGAACGGGTTCCTGAACCCCTGCGTGACCTCGACCCCGGCGATGAGCCCGGAGATGTCGGCGGCCACGTCCACGCTCTCCAGCGGCAGGTTGCCGCGCTCCGTCCGCAGCGCGCCGATCCCGGCGTCCGGCACCGGCAGGCACCGTGCGGGCTCCAGCGAAGTGATCTTCATCTCAGCTCCCTCTCTTCGAGCACCGCGAGCAGCGGCCCCGCCGCCGCCAGCACCGCCTGAACGTCCTCCTCGGTGGGGGCCCTGCCCGCATCCAGCACGAGCCGCACCCCGTCCGCGAGCCTGAACCCTGTGACCATGGGGGCAGCGCCATGGCTCCCCGGCACGCCACCCGGCCGGCCGGCCGTCTCGTCACGGGTCGCGCCTTGGCCGGCCGTCTCGTGAGCCCGTGTGGCCGCCTTCCCCGGCCGATCAGCCCAGAACCGCCCTCGCGCGGTCTCCCCACCGGCGCGTGCGCCACCGTCTCGGGTGTGCGTGATGCCGGTTGCGGCACCTGCGCCGTCGTGCGTGGCATGGGTATCGCGTCCCGGGCCGACGTGCGTGGCGTCGGCTTCTGGCCACGCGCGACCCTCAGGCGCGGGCCCGTGCTTCATCGGCGCCTCGCCGAGCAACGCGTCCTCCGGCCGAGCCGCCGCGTCCGGCCGAGGCGTCGTGTCGGGCCGAGCTGCCGTGTCCGGCCGAGGCGTCGCGGCTGGTGTCGCGGCGTTGCCCGGCCGCGCTGGGCGGCCTGGCCCGGCAACGTCGTCCATCGCCGACGAGCCCTCCAGCACGGGGGCGGTCTCCGGGGGAGAAGCGCCACCGAGCCTCGGAGCGGCGTCCGGCTCAGAGGCGGTGTGCAGCCCCGGAGCGATGTCCGTTCTCGAGGTGGCAGCCGTCCCCGGAACGGCGTCCGTCCCCGGGGCGGCGTTCGGTCTCGGGGTGGCGCTCGATCCGAGGGCACCGTCGGGTGCCGGGGTGGCGCTCGATCCGAGGGTGGCGTCGAGTCCCTGGGCGGAGGGGGAGGGCGCGAGGCCGGTCGTGGCTTCCAGCATGCGATCCGTGGCGCCCGCCAGAGCCGCCTGGATCTGGGCGATCGAGTGGCCGGCCGCCTGCAGGCGCTTGACGGCCACCAGCTGCAGCAGGTGCCTCCGGCCGTACTGGGCGATCCTGCCGCGCCGGGTCAGGGGCGGGTCCACCAGGCCGATCGTCGTGTACCACCTGATCAGCCGCTCTCCGGGCACGTCACGGACCCGGCCGTTGACCGGCGCCGCGCCGCCGCGCAGGGCGCGTGCCGCTCGTTCGGCCAGCTCGCCGATGGTCCAGGTGTCGCTCATACCTCCACAATGACACTGTCATTATTACACTGTCAACAACGAGGCGGAATGCCCGCCGCCATGTCGTTGTCCTTCTAAATAGGGAAAAAGTCCGACCTACGGGGAGGAATACGACATGGCCGCGATTACCGGCCCCCTTTCGGGTGAGGCCAAGAACACCGTCGCGGAGGCTCTGCAGGGCGCCCTGGTCGATCTCATCGACCTTTCGCTGGTCGCCAAGCAAGAACACTGGAACCTCATCGGCCCTCACTTCCGCTCGATCCATCTCCAGCTCGACGAGCTCACCGAGCTGGCCAGGAGACACATGGACACCATCGCCGAACGCGCCGTCGCGATCGGTGCCAACCCGGACGGCCGTTCCGCCACGGTCGCCAGGGCCACGAAGCTCCAGCAGCCGGAGTCCGGCTGGCTGGAGGACGGGAAGGTGGTGGCGACGATCACCGACCTGCTGGACGGCGTCAGCAGGCGGATGCACGAGCGCGTCCGGGTCACTGACGAGCCCGACCCGGTGACGCAGGACCTGCTCATCGCGGTGGCACAGGACATCGACAAGCAGCACTGGATGTTCCAGGCCATGGCCTGACCTGCCGGAAAGCCCGGGAGCCCGATCAGGGAGCCCGGGCTTTGGCATGTCGTGACCGGCTTCGCCATGCCTATGGAGACGGCCGAACGTGTCCGCCCACCGGCGTCCGGTGCTCCGGGGCGCGCCCATGGGGGGCACGGACTGCCACGAAGACGCGGGGCGCCGGGTCGTGTACGTGCGTTAGCCGCATGATCGCGTGGAGGGAGTCCGGGGTTTGCGCAGAGTTTGATGTCGCGAGTCCCTGTCATTCATGTCGGTGCGGTCGACTAGCGTGGCACCTAGAGGGAGGCCCCACGATGTCCCACAAGACTCTCCTCCGCACGGGCCCGCTCTGGCGGGGCGGCACCAGCCCGTATGGTCCGCTCGGCCTGCCGGACGCCGACGGTCTCGCGCTGCCGTCCGGCTTCACCGGCAGGGTGGTGGCCCGTTCAGGCCACAAGGTCGCCGGGTTGACCTGGCACGCGGCGCCCGACGGCGGCGCCTGCTTCCCCGACGGCGCCGGCTGGATCTACGTGTCCAACTCCGAGCTCCCGCTGCTCGGCGGAGCCTCGGCGCTGCGCTTCCGCCCGGACGGCACCATCGGTGACGCGTACCGCATCCTATCGGGCACCGACCTCAACTGCGCGGGCGGCGCCACGCCGTGGCACACCTGGCTGTCGTGCGAGCTCGGCGACCGCGGCCGCGTCTTCGAGTGCGATCCCTACGGCGCGCGGGCCGCGCGCCCCCGCCTGTCCATGGGCCGCTTCAGACACGAGGCCGCCGCCTGCGACACGGAGCGGCACGTGATCTACATGACCGAGGACGAGCCCGACGGCTGCTTCTACCGGTTCAGGCCCGGCGACTGGGGAGACCTGACGGAGGGCACGCTGGAGGTCCTGTGCGCCGCGGGCCGCTGGGAGGCGGTGCCCTCACCGGCGGCCCTGTTCACGGCGGCTCGCCACCAGGTCGACGACGCCCGCCACTTCGACGGCGGCGACGGCTGCCACTACGCGGGCGGGGTGTGCTACTTCACCACCAAGGGCGACACGGCCCTGTGGGCCTACGACACGCAGTCCGCCACGCTCGACCGGCTGTGCGAGGGCGTGCGCGCCATCACCGCGGCCCCTTCGGGCGACCTCTACGTGGCCAGGGAGACGACGGAGATCGACGTCATCACCCCCGACCGCGCGGTCACGCCGTTCCTCAGGCTGGAGGGGCACGCCGGGGCGGAGCTGACCGGGCTGGCCTTCTCGCCGGGCGGCGAGCGGCTCTACCTCTCGGCCAGGCGCGGCCGCACCGAGGGTCGCACGTTCGAGGTGGCGGGCCCGTTCCGCGCCTGATCAGGTCAGATAGCGCACCAGCGCAAGTTTCAGCTCGTCCACCAGCTCCGCGCCGCGCTTGGGCGGCGCGGAGGTGACCAGCGGCATCACCGCCTTCACCATGGCCACCGTCATCGTCCCCATGAGCGCCCCGCGATCTTCCGGCAGATCAGGGGAGCGGCGGCGCAGCATGGCGGCGACCTGCCGGGCGATGTCGGCGTGGAGCCGCTGCGACGCCGCGGCCAGCTGATCGCCCGTCGCCGACCCGTACAGCAGCGACCAGTACGCCGGTGACGCGCTCTTGAACCTGACGCTCTCGTCCACGAGCTGCCCCACCAGCGCCTCCAGCGGCACCTCCGGGGTGACGGCGGCGAGCCGCGCGGCCCAGAACTCCTGCCGGTCGACGGTGTAGCGCGCCACCAGCCCGTCCAGGATCTCCTCCTTGTTGCGGAAGAACTGGTACAGCGACCCCGGCGACATCCCAGCCCGCGCGGCGACGTTGTTCGTCGTCATGCCCGGATATCCCACCTCGGCGATCACCGACTCGGCGGCGTCGAGGATCTCGGCCATGCGCTTCAGGCCGCGCGCCTGCCGGCGGACCGTGCGTTCAGGCATGGGTCTCCTCATTGACAAATACGAGCATTCACTTGTATTTCTGATTCGGTAACGAAAACACGAGTAGTTTACCGGGTTTTGTCCAGGGGGGAGGCGACATGGCGGTGAACACGCAGGTCCGGCCGGCTCGGGAGGAGATGGGTGGGCCACCGCTGCGCAGGCTGGGATTCCTGCTCGTACGGCGCCGCAGGATCGTGCTCGCGCTGGCCGCCGTCGTGCTCGTCGCGGCCGCGGCGCTGGCGGCGGGGGCGGTGCCGCGGCTGTCGCTGGCCAGGTTCGAGGCGCCGGGGAGCGAGTCCGACCGGGCGCAGGCCGAGCTGGTCCAGCGCTTCGGCACCGGCAGCCCCGACATGATCTTCCTGGCGACCGTCAGGTCCGGCACCGTGGACGATCCCGCGGTGGAGGCCGAGGGCAGGCAGCTGACCGCGCGGGTCGCCGGGCAGGAGGGCGTCGCCGAGTCCGCCTCGTACTGGACACGGGGCAAGCCCGCCACCCTGCGCAGCGAGGACGGCAAGCACGCGCTGATCGTGGTGCGCATCCCCGGGGACGCCGATCACGTGCGCGCGCAGGTGCTGCCCAGGCTCGTGCCCGAGATCACCAAGGGCACCGGTCTGCTCGAGGTGCGGGCCGGGGGAGGGGAGGAGGTCTTCAGGGAGACCGTGCCGCTGGCCAGGCAGGACTTCGTGCGGGCCGAACTGGTCATCTTCCCGCTGGCGTTCGTGCTGCTCTGGCTCTACCAGCGGCGGGCCATGGCGGCCCTGGTGCCGATCCTGGCCGGGGTGCTCGCGATGGTGATCGGGCTGGCGCTCCTGCGCGGCGTCGTGCTATTCGCCAATATTTCAACGTTCGCCCTGAACCTGACTCTGGCCATGGGGCTCGGGCTCGGCATCGACTACTGCCTGTTCGTGATCCAGCGCTTCCGCGAGGAGACGCGGCGCGGCGCCGGCCGGGCGAGCGCGGTCGCCGGCGCGGTCGAGCACGCGGGGCGGACTGTGCTGTTCAGCGGGCTCACCGTGGCCGCGTCCCTGGCCGTGCTCTTCGCGCTGCCGTTCGACTTCCTGCGGTCCTTCGCGTACGCGGGCATCGCCGTCGTCCTCGGCGGCCTGTTCGCGGCGGTGATCGTACTGCCCGCGGTGCTCACCTCGATCGGTGGCACGATGCTGCCCAGGCGGGCCGGGCCCGAGCGGGAGTCCCGGTTCTGGCACGCGCTGGCCACCAGGGTGATGCGCCGGCCGCTGGCGTCCGGGGGGCTGGCGACGGCGGTGCTGCTGCTGCTCGCCTCGCCGTTCCTGGGGCTGCGATTCGGCGTGGCGGACGATCGCATCCTGCCCCCGGAGGCGTCGTCCCGGCAGACCCAGGAGGTCATCCGCCAGTCCTTCCCCGCGGAGGAGACCGACGCCATCCAGATCATCTCGAAAGATCGGGCAGCGGGGGATGTTTCGCAGTACGCTGTGACGCTGTCCCGCCTGCCCGGGGTCGCCCAGGTCGACTCAGCCGCCGGCTCGTTCGCGGAAGGCCGGCGGGTGGGCGACGGCGACCCGCGAAGGTTCCAGGGGCAGGGCGCCTGGGTCTCCGTGGTCCCGTCCGGCGAGGCGCTCGCCGACGACCCCGTGCGGCTGGTGGAGGCCGTACGCGCCGTCGAGCCGCCCTTCGAGGTCCTCGTCGGCGGCTACCCGGCCGAGCTGGCCGACTACCGGGCCTCGGTCGTCGACAGGCTCCCGCTGGTGCTGGCCCTCATGCTCGGCGTCACGTTCCTGGTGCTGTTCGGGATGACCAGAAGTCTGATCATCCCGATCAAGGCGTCGCTCCTGAACGTCCTCAGCCTGGGCGTCATGTTCGGAGCCATCGTCTGGGTCTTCCAGGACGGCAACCTCTCCGGCCTGCTCGGGTTCACCCCGACGGGCACGCTCGACCCCAGCATCCCGATCCTGATGCTCTGCGTCGCGTACGGCCTGTCGATGGACTACGAGGTGTTCCTGCTCTCCCGCATCAAGGAGGAGTACGACAGGACGGGCGACACCGAGGAGGCCGTGGCCGGCGGCCTGCAGAAGGGCGCGCCGCTGATCACGGCCGCCGGCGGCATCCTGGCGCTCACGTTCGCCGCCTACGCCACGGCGCAGGTGACGTTCGTGCAGATGCTGGGCGTCGGCATGGCGGTGGCCGTGCTGGTGGACACGACCGTGATCAGGGCGGTGCTCGTACCGAGCCTGATGCGCCTGGCGGGCCCGCTCAACTGGTGGCCTAGAGGTCGCGCGACCACATCTGCTCGGTGACCTCGACCCCGTTCTCCGTGCCCTTCTCCTCCGACTCCAGCTCGAACCCGGCCGCCTGGTAGATGCGCCGCGCGCTCACCAGGCAGTCGCGGGTCCACAGGGTGATCCGCTTGTACCCCTCGGCCTTGGCGTGCCGCAGGCACTCATCCACGAGCCTCCGCCCGATCCCGAGCCCCCGGGCGGAGGGCTCCACCAGCAACATCCGCAGCTTGGCCGTCGTCTCGTCCTGGCGCACGCAGAACACACACCCGGCCCGCTCCCCGTTCACCTCGGCGATCCATCCCGCGTCGCGCGAGAAGTCCAGGTCGCCGACGATCCTGGCGACGAGCTGCTCGAAGCCGGTGCCCCAGCCGTACTCGCTGGCGTAGAGGTCCCCGTGCCGGAAGGCGACCCAGCCGAGGTCGCCGGTGCGCGGGGGCCTGATCACGTACGCCAGCTGTGCGCCCTCGGACCCCAGCACCCGCCTGATCGTGGCCATGCTGGTGACCAGCCGCTCCTGGCCCTCGTCCGGCAGCCCGGACAGCAGCCGCTCGATCTCCTCGGCCGAGCGCTCGTCGAGCGACCGGAACGTCTCCGCGCCCGCGGCGGTGAGCCGTACGAGCTGCTTGCGCGCGTCCGACGCGGACCGCTCGCGCGAGACCAGACCGTCGCCGTCCAGCCGGGTCAGGATCCTGCTGAGGTAGCCCGCGTCCAGGTCGAGCAGGGCGCGCAGCTCTCCGGTCTCCATCGGCGCGGTATGCGCCAGTTCGAACAGCACCCTCACCTCGGTCAGCGAATACGGCGAGTCGAGCAGGCCTGCCTGCAGAACGCCGATCACTTTCGTATAGAACCGATTGAAGGCCCTGATCTCAGAGACTCTTGCCTCTGTCAACGAATTCATTGCCATAGTCAACCATGAAAGGATCCCGGTTGTGAAGCAGGTCTACGTAGGCGGATATGGCCCAGGCATTTTCACGCTCGGCGGCGGGCTCACCAGAGTGGCGTCGCCGTCGTTCCTGGCCGCTCATCCGACCTTGCCGGTGCTGTACGCGGCGGGCGAGCTCCAGCGCGGCTGGCTGACCGCGTTCCAGGCCGGGGGGAGCCTGAGCCTGCTGGACGAGCGGCCGAGCGAGGGCGACAGCCCCTGCCACGTCGCCGTGGACCCGACGGGCAGCGTGCTGGCGGCGGCCAACTACGGCGACGGCACGGCCGTCATCTACCGCCTTGACTCCCGTGGCGCCTTCGAGGGCGATCCGATCGTGCTGCGCCACAAGGGCTCCGGCCCGAACAAGGACCGTCAGGAGGGGCCGCACGCCCACCAGGCCGTCTTCCACGACGGGATCCTGCACGTCTCCGACCTCGGCACCGACGAGATCCGCCGCTACCGCTACGACGGCACTGTCCTGGAGCCGATCCCGATCCACCCGGGCACGGGCCCGCGCCACTTCGGGTTCATCGGGTCCCGCCTGTACGTGGCGGGCGAGCTCAACGGCACCGTCACCCTCATCGACGGCGAGCGCCGCACCGTCGCCCCCGCCTCACGCGAGGAGGGCGAGAACTATCCGTCCCACCTCCAGATCGAGGGCGACCTCGTGTACGTCGCCAACCGCGGCCCCAACACGATCTCGGTGCTGCGCGCCGCGGACCTCTCGCCGGTGGCCGAGGTGTCGTCGGGCGGCCACTGGCCCAGGCATTTCGCCATCGACGGCACCACCATGTACGTGGCCGGCCAGCAGTCGGACGTCATCACCGTCTTCGAACTGAAAGACGGCGTTCCCCAGCCTTCCGGGCAGGCGTACGAGGTCGAACGCCCGGCCTGCGTACTGATCATGTGACTTCCTCGCGGCCCCGAGGCCCGGCTCAGTCCAGCGTGTACTCCTGGATCGAGTCGGCGAGCTGCACGCACAGCTCCTCGGCGTCGAGCCGCTTCTCGATCAGCTTCAGGTCCTCGATCTTGGCCCGCGTCTCTGCCCGCTTGGGCGCCAGGAGGGTGCAGCAGTCCTCGTCGGGCAGTTCGGAGATCTCCAGCGTGCCGATGCGCCGCGCCTCGGCCATGATCTCGGTCTTGTCCCAGCCCACCAGGGGACGCAGGATCGGCATGTCCACCGCGTTGTCCTGGGCGGTGATGTTGGCCAGGGTCTGGGAGGAGACCTGGCCGAGCGCGTCGCCGGTGATCAGCGCCGAGGCGTGGATGCGGTGGGCGACCTCCTCGGCCGTCTTGAGCATGAGCCGCCGCTGCGCGATCACCGCCAGGCGGTCCTGCCCCGAGGTGCGGATCGACTGCTGGGCCTTGCCGAACGGCACCACCCACAGCCGCGACCTGCCCTGGAACCTGTCGAGCTTCTTGACCAGCGCGTACGCCTTGTAGATCGACTCCGAGGTGGTGAACGGGATGCCGGAGAAGTGCAGGAAGTCGACGTGCAGGCCGCGCCGCATCATCCGGTACGCCGCCACAGGCGAGTCGATGCCGCCGGACATGAGCACCAGGGCCCGGCCGCTGCTGCCGACCGGCAGGCCGCCCTGACCGGGGATGCCGCCGGTGAAGATGAACACCTCGTCCCTGTCGACCTCGATGAACACCGTCAGCTCAGGGTTCTTGAGATCGACCGGCAGGCCGTACTCGTCGTTGATCGCGCCGCCCACGAGCCGGTCGAGCTCGTTGGAGCGCAGCGGGAAGCGCTTGTCGCGGCGGCGGGAGCGGACCGCGAAGCGGGCGCCCCGCTTGGCCTCCTCGCTCTCACCCACCAGCTCCAGGCCGGCCTTCAGCACCGCGTCGGGGTCCTTGGCGACCCGCCAGGCCCGGTGGATCCAGACCAGCCCCGGCACGTCGGCGACCCGCTGGGCCACGGCGTCCGCCTGCTCGGCTGTGGTGCCCTGAGGCAGGAAGATCGCGATCACGCCGTGCCGCTTGCGCACGTCGACCTTGAGGTCGAGCGAATGGAGCGCGTCACGGATGTTGCTGATCAGGCGGCGTTCGAACACCTCGCGGTTCTTGCCCTTCAGGACGATCTCGCCCAGCTTGAGCAGAACGCACGGCTCGCCCAGGGCGGACATCGTCATGGTGGAACCTCCGGGAAGACGGGGAATTGCGCGCGTTGATGCCAACGTCGCGACCCATTGAGTTTAGTCCGCGTCGAGTCCCCGCTCGATCGCATATCGCACCAGCTCCACTCGGTTGTGCAACTGGAGCTTGCCCAAGGTGTTCTGGACGTGGTTCTGGACCGTGCGGTGGGAGAGTACGAGCCGCTCGGCGATCTGCTTGTAGGTCAGGCCCTTGGCGACCAGCCTGAGCACCTCGGTCTCGCGCTCGGTCAGCCTCGGCCCCTCGGCGGGCGCGGACTGCGCGGCCAGCCGCCGGTATTCGCCGAGCACGAGCCCTGCCAGCCCCGGGGTGAAGACGGCGTCGCCGTCGGCGGTACGGCGTACCGCGTCGAGGAACTCCTCCCGGCTGGCCGACTTCACCAGATATCCGGACGCGCCTGCCTTGACGGCCTCCAGCACGTCGTCCTGCTCGGCGCTGGCCGACAGCACCAGCACCCTGGGTGGCGGCTCGACCGAAGCCAGCCTGGCGGCCACCTCCGGACCCGGCATGTCCGGTAACTGCAGGTCGAGCACCACGACGTCCGGCCGCACCGCCCCGGCCGCCCGCACGGCCTGCCGCCCCTCCCCTACGGCGGCCACGACCTCGTAGCCGGCCTCGGTGAGATCCCGGGCGACGCCGTCACGCCACATGGGGTGGTCGTCCACCACCATCACCCGCACCATGCCGCAACTCTAACCGCGCCCCCTCGTCCCGCCCCGCCAACTCGACGGCCCCGCCGCCCCACTCCTGCGAGCGGGCGCCGCGTAGGCCCGAGTGCGCGTACCTGGTGTGCT
>NZ_JBFAMX010000297.1:0-11779 GCF_040659615.1 Nonomuraea sp. NPDC049784 | reverse complement strand
GCAGCGTCCGCTCCGCCCACGAGGCCTTCCGCCACCTCGACCCCTGATCCCCGGCCGTCCCGCGCGGCGTTCCCCCGCACCCCGGCTGCTGCCCCTTCGCCCGTCACCTGCCCCGGACGGCACCCCTCGGCCGAAGTACGGCGCCTCGCCTTCGTGCGGCGCGTAGTGCCGTCTGCCCCCCAAGCGACCTCAGCCGAAGTACGGCCCGCACTTCGGCTGGGCTCCCTAGGGGTGAGTGGTGAAGGGGACAGCCCCCAGGGAGCGAGAGCCGTCAGGTGGGGCGGGCGGTCTCCAGGAGGAGGTCGCACAGCGCGTCGGCCGCGTCAACGCGGCCCAGCTTCGCCGCCGCCTGCCCCATCGTCTGGCGCAGCTCCGGGTCGGCGAGCAACGGCATCAGCTCGGACAGCAGCTGCTCGGCAGAGGGATTCGGCTCGAGCAGGGCCCGCGCCGCTCCCGCCGAGGCCAGGTACCCGGCGTTCTTGCGCTGCTCGTCACCACCGGTCGGGATCAGCGGGATCAACACGGCGGGCTTGCCGATGGCCGTCAGCTCCGACACCGTCCCGGCGCCGCTGCGGGAGATCACCACGTCGGCCGCGGCGAACAGGTCGGCCAGCTCCCCGCCCACATAAGGCACCGGATGGTAGCGATCGGCCAGATCAGGGGGCAGCTCCACGGCCCGCATCTGGTCGATCCACGCGGGCCCGCACTGGTGCACGATCTGCGCGTGCCCCAGCAGCCGCGGGAGAATCTCCGCGATCAAGGTGTTGATCTGCTTGCTGCCCTGCGCGCCGCCCGTCACGTAGATCAGCGGCACCTCGAACGTCAGCCCGAACAGGTCGTACGCCGCCGCCCTGTTGCCCTGCAGCAGCTCCGGCCTGATCGGGTTGCCCGTCACCACGGCCTTGGACCGCGCCGAGGCCGGCAAATAGTCCAGCGACGACTCGTGCGACAGCGCGATCCTGGTCGCCAGCCTGGCCAGGATCCGGTTGGCCAGCCCGATCACGGTCGTCTGCTCGTGCATCACCAGCGGCCGGCGGATCAGCTTGGCCGCCACGCCGATGGGCACCGCCACGTACCCCCCAGTCGACAGCACCACATCGGGCAGGTAGCGGGCCGCGTGCCCCACCGCCTGCAGCACCCCGATCGGGATGCGGAACACGTCGGCGATGTTGGTGCCCAGCTCCTTGAGGTTCGGGCGGCGCCGCAGCTTTCCCGTCGTGATCGCCTTGAACGGGATGCCGTGCTCGGCCGTGATCCGGGCCTCCAGGCCGTTGGCCGTGCCCACCCAGAGAACGTCGTGCGGCACCTGACGTCGCTGGACGGCCGCAAGGGTGGTCAGAGCCGGATAGGTGTGACCACCGGTGCCGCCGCCGGTGATCAACAGTCGCAGGGTTCGTGACATGCGATCAGATTATTGCCGCACAACGGAAACCCGTGTGCCCGGTCGAGGAGTCAGGCGTGTTGGAGGTGCGGGCGGCCACGCGGTAGCGGTTGCAGTAGGAGTCGTGGCACATGTACGAGCCGCCGCGGATCACCTTCGCCGTGCCCTCGGCGGGACCGGCCGGGCTGTCGGCGAACGGCTCCCATTCCGTGCCCCACCAGTCGGCCGTCCACTCCCACACGTTTCCGGAGACGTTGTAGAGGCCGTACCCGTTGGGCTGGAACGACTTCACCGGCACCGTCCCCTTGCTGGGCGCGGCCGGGAAGGGGCCCTGCCAGATGTTGCAGCGCTGCCGCCCCTTGGGCGCCAGCTCGTCGCCCCACGGGTAGCGCTTGCGCTCCAGACCGCCGCGGGCCGCCATCTCCCACTCCGCCTCCGTGGGCAGCCGCTTGCCCGCCCACGTGGCGTACGCGGTGGCGTCGTTCCAGGACACGTGCACGACGGGATGGTTCTGCCGGTCGCCCACTGACGACCCGGGGCCCTCCGGCGAGCGCCACGTGGCGCCCTCGACCCCCACCCACCAGGGCGCGCCCGGCACGGTGGCGTCCATCACCCCGCGCGCGGCGAACTGACGGAACACGAACGACCAGCCGATCCGCTCCGCCTCGGTGGCGTATCCGGTCTCTTTGACGAACGTGGCGAACTGGGCGTTCGTCACGCACGCCGGGTCGATCATGAACGGCTCCAGCCGGACCTCCCGCACCGGCCCCTCGCCGTCCTCGGGCCGCCCGTCCGGGTCGTCCCCGCCCATGAGGAACGTCCCGCCCGGTACGCGGACCATCCCGCGCGGCGCCTCCCGCCGCACGGCGATCCCGACGGGCTGCCGGTACGGCTCCGCGGCGGCTCCGTCTCTGCTCGGGCCACAGCAAGCGCTCAAAGATCCCCCAAACGTGTCACGACACCTAGGAAGGGTAGTCCCTGAGACATGCCCACGATCACGCGGCCGCCCCAGGTCACGGCCGCGCAGTCGCCGGCCCTCACGCTCGGCCACTTCAGGCTCCGCTTCGCTGTCAAAGCCGCAGACCGGTAGCGTTTTCCCATGCGACTCGGCGTGCTGGACATCGGCTCGAACACTGTCCATTTACTGGTTGTCGACGCCCACAGGGGTGCCCGGCCCATGCCTGCCTACTCCCACAAGGAGGGGCTGCGCCTCACGGAATACCTGGACGAGGACAACCGGCTGGCCGACGAGGGCATCGAGCGGCTCGCCGCTTTCGTCGAGGAGGCCGTGCACTTGGCGGAGGACAAGGGGGTGGAGGACCTGCTGGCCTTCGCCACCTCCGCCGTGCGCGAGGCGGCCAACGGCGAGGAGGTGCTCGCGCAGGTCGAGGCGCGCAGCGGCGTGCACATCGCGGTGCTGTCCGGGCGCGACGAGGCCAGGCTGACGTTCCTGGCCGTGCGGCGGTGGTTCGGGTGGTCGTCGGGGCGGCTGCTGGCCTTCGACATAGGGGGCGGCTCGCTGGAGATCGCCGCGGGGGTGGACGAGGAGCCCGATGTGGCCGTCTCGCTGCCGCTGGGCGCCGGGCGGCTGACGCGTGACTGGTTCACCGGCGACCCGCCGTCCCCGGAGGAGGTGCGCAAGCTGCGCAAGCACGTACGCACCGAGATCGCCCGCACGGTCGGCGACGTCGCCAGATTCGGCGAGGCCGACCGCGCGGTGGCCACGTCCAAGACGTTCAAGCAGCTCGCCAGGATCGCCGGCGCGGCGCCCTCGAGCGATGGCCCGTACATCTCGCGCTCACTGTCCAGGGAGAACATGGCCGACTGGGCGATCAAGCTGACCACCATGGGCGCCGCCGAGCGGGCCCAGCTCTCCGGTGTGTCCGAGGGGCGGGCGGCTCAGCTCGCGGCCGGGGCGCTGGTCGCCGACGCGGCCATGGACCTGTTCGAGGTGGAGCGGCTGGAGGTGTGCCCGTGGGCACTGCGTGAGGGAGTGATACTGCGCCGGCTCGACCTCCTGCCCGGGCGGCTCGACCAGCTCAACGGCGGAATATCGGAGTAAGGCCGATATATCCCAAGAAATTGGCATAGAGCGCTGGTCGTCGGGCACTTTCGCCAAATGCTGGAAGTGATCGGCACGATCGGCTCCCTGATGACCGTGCTCCTGCTCATCGTCCTGGCCGTGCTGGCCATCTCGGTGGCCGCCCTGGTCGGCTTCGCGGTGCTGGCCGGCTCGATGGCCGACTGGCCCGGACTGTGGCGGCGGCTGACCCGGCGCCGGCCGCGGTTGACGCTGAAGCTCAGCGGGAGCGCGGTGCCCGCCCGGCTGCGGGCGGAGCTGAGCGGGAGCATGCCCCGGCTGCGCCGCCGCTTCCCGCTGGGTGGCGCCCACCCCAGGGAAGGCCGGGGCGGCGGGGACCCGCGCCGTTCGAGGCTCCACGCGCACCGCCCGGTGGAGCGGCACACCAACCCCTGACCGCGCCCGAAACAGCGCCGTCTTACGTGGCCATGAGGTGCTGGCCGGCCGCCCCGGGGGCGTACCGCAGCCGCTTTTCCAGGCAGACCACCGCCCCGTTCTCGTGCCTGTTGACGAAGCGGATGTCATCGGCGAGCGCGCGCATGATCTGCAGCCCGCGTCCGTGCTCGGCGCTGGGCTCGGGGGCGACGATCTTGTTCGGGTCCTTGTCCGCGGCGAACCCGTTTCCGGCGTCGATGACCTTGATGACGCACAGATGATCGTGGACGGTCGCGCTGACCGTGTAGTCGTCGCTCGGCTCCGCGTGCCTGATCACGTTGGAGCACGCCTCTGTGAGCATGAGCTCGATGTCATCGCGTACTTGCGGATCGACGCCGAGTGACCGCAGCGTGCCGTCCAGCATCTGCCTGGTCAGTGGGACACTCGCCGCATCCCTGGGCAACCGGAGCGCTATCGTGGCCTCCACTGCCGACTCTCCTCCCACTTGGATGCGTTTGAGCCTCCTGCCCTCGATCCGGTGAGCCAATCGTCCCCTTAGACGTTCAAAGTCCGAAAGCTATGGCTCCAGCAGGCGCCGGGCCACCTCCAGGGTGGCCTTGTGGACCTCGTCTTCGGAGAGCTCGCTCTCCTGCAGCAGCCACTTTCCGGCGTGCAGCGAGAAGAGCGCCATCGAACGGCTGATGCGCTCTACAGGCGTGGCGCCGGGCTCACTCATCTCGGTCGTGAGCTCCATCATCCTCTCGCGGGTCTTGATGAGCGTCGGATGGTCGCGCATCGCGGTCTGGTTGCGCTCCAGGAACCGGTGCACCCCGATGTGCCGGGTCCCCCTGAGCAGCTCGGCGTAGCGCTCGATCAGCTCGCGCCGCGCCTCCGGGGTCTTCGGCTGGCCCTTGAACCACGCGAGCAACTCCTCGAGCTCGGCAAGCCGGGAGTCGACGAGGCTCGCCACGATGTCGTCCTTCGTCTTGAAGTGGTAGTACAGGGCGGCCTTCGTCACCCCGAGCTCCTCGGCGATCTCCCGAAGCGAGGTCGCCTCGTAGCCCTGCTCGGTGAACAGCCTGAGCGCGACGTCCTGGATTCGGCTTCGCGTGTCTTCCCGCACTTCACACCTTTTCGACTTGACGGCCGGCAAGTAAGTATCTAATTTATTCTATGCTTGCCGGGCGGCAAGTAAGCAAGTCTGGAACTACATGGGGGTGTGTGGTGGCGGAGGCAGTCGGACGGCGCCGCGAGGTCATGGTAGTCCTGCCGGGGCTGCTGTTAGCGATGCTGCTGGCGATGCTCGACAACATGATCGTGGGCACGGCCATGCCGCGCATCGTCGGGGAGCTCGGCGGTCTGACGCATCTGTCCTGGGTCGTCACGGCGTACGTGCTGGGCACGACCGTCTCGACGCCGATCTGGGGCAAGATCGGCGACCTGTACGGGCGCAAGAACATCTTTCTCATCTCGATCGTCATCTTCCTCATCGGCTCGGCGCTCTGCGGCATGGCGGGGTCGGCGCTGCTCGGCGGGCCGGAGAGCGGCATGGGCGAGCTGATCGCGTTCCGCGCGATCCAGGGGCTCGGCGCGGGCGGCCTGATCGTGAACGTGATGGCGATCATCGGCGACCTGGTGCCGCCGCGCGAACGCGGCCAGTACCAGGGCATCATGGCCGGAATCATGTCGCTGGCGATGATCGCGGGCCCGCTGGTCGGCGGCTTCATCACCGACAACCTGGACTGGCGCTGGGCCTTCTACGTGAACCTGCCGATCGGCGCGATCGCGCTGGTCGTCATCGTGCTGCGGCTGCACCTGCCCAAGCTGCACAACAAGGTGCGCATCGACTGGTTGGGCGCGATCCTGCTGTCGGTCAGCATCACCGCGATGGTGCTCATCACGGCCTGGGGCGGCAACCAGTACACGTGGGGCTCCTGGCAGATCCTCGGCCTGGCCGCGATCGCCGTGGTCACCCTGGTCGCCTTCGTGGCGGTCGAGCGCAGGACCGACGAGCCGATCATGCCGCTGCAGCTGTTCGGCAACCGCAACTTCACGCTCATCTCGATCATCGGCTTCCTGCTGGGCTTCGCGATGTTCGGCGCGATCAACTTCCTGCCGCTGTTCCAGCAGATGGTGCAGGGCGCCACGGCCACCAACTCCGGCCTGCTCATGCTCCCGATGATGGGCGCCGCGATGGTCGTGTCGCTGTTCGTGGGCAAGGCCATCACCGCGACCGGCAAGTACAAGATCTACCCGGTGCTCGGCGGCGTCGGCATGGCCGTGGGCATGTGGCTGCTGTCCACGATGGACGTGGCCACGCCCGGCTGGCAGACCGGCGTCTACATCGCCGTGCTCGGCCTCGGCATGGGCTTCCTCATGCAGACCACGATGCTCATCGCGCAGAACAGCGTCGAGCAGAAGGACCTGGGCGTCTCCAGCAGCGCCACCACGTTCTTCCGGTCGATCGGCGGCTCGTTCGGTGTCTCGCTGTTCGGGGCGATCTTCAACAACCACTTCGTGTCCGAGCTGACCGGCCGGTTCGGCGCGCAGGCGGCCGATCGGATCGCCAAGAGCGGCGGCCGGATGGACCCCGCGGCGGTCGCGCACATGCCTGCCCAGATGCGCACCGGATTGCTGGAGTCGCTGGCGACCTCGATCTCCGGCGTCTTCTGGTGGGCCATCGCCTTCGCGGTCGTCGTGCCGGTACTGGCGGCGTTCATCAAGGAGATCCCGCTGCGCGGGGGCGGCCCCGTGGCCGCCTCGAACGAGAAGGCCGTCACCCCGGCGGCAGGCTGAACAGCCGGTCGAACGCGGTCCTCTTTGGAGAGATCGCATGAATAGGGCGTCAACGCCACCACGTGCACCGTGGCGTTGGCGCCCTCGGCATGCCGGTGGTGAAAAATAGGAGGCATGCGTCGGGCGTTTTGTGAACAATGCCCGCTATGCAGTGCTCCTTCAGTCGCGCACGCGTGGAAGACGCCCCGGCCATCCACGAGCTCATCGCCGCCTATGACACCGCGGTGATCGGCGCCCCCGACGTGACCCTCGACGACGTCGCCGACGAGCTGGTCGAGCCCGGCTTCGACCGCGACAAGGACGGCTGGCTGGCCCGCGACGCCGACGGCCGCCTCACCGGCTGGGCCTGGGCGCACCGCATCGGCGACGGCGACCTGGTGCACGTCCAGGTGATCGTACGCCCTGGGGCGGATAGGGCGCAGGGCCTGGCCGACGAGCTGTTGCGGCTGGTGATCGACCGGGCCCGCGAGCTGGGGGCCGAGCGCGGCCACGACCGCGTCACCGTGGATCTCGACGTCTTCCGCGCCGACGAGGCCAAGCCGGCCCTGGCCAAGGAGTTCGGCTTCGAGCCCGGCACCAGCTTCTACCGCATGCGCATCGACTACTCGGGCCCCGTGGAACCGCCCGTCCCCCCTGACGGGGTGACGCTGGCCACCGGGGAGAGCGAGGAGGTGCGGCGCGAGGCGCACAAGGTGCAGCAGGAGGGCTTCGCCGAGCACTTCGGGTTCGTGGCGGTCGACTACGACTCCTGGTACGCGCGCCGGCAGGGGCAGTCGGTCACCGACTGGTCCCAGCTCACGCTCGCCCGCATCGACGGGCGCCCTGCCGGGGTGCTGATCGGCAACAACCAGTTCGTCCCCGATGAGGACTGCGGCTACGTGGCCAACCTGGCGGTCCTGCCGGAGTTCCGGGGGAGGGGCCTCGGCCGCTTCCTCCTGCGCCACGCCTTCACCGCCGACGCCGCGCGCGGCCGGAGGGGGACGATTTTGCACGTCGACTCCAACAACACGAGCCCCGCACTGGGGCTGTACGAGTCGGCGGGCATGCGCCCGGTCCTCGTCATCGACGTCTGGCGCCGCCGCCTCTGACCCGCCCGCGCGGCGCCAGAAGCGGAGTCAGACGCGGTGGCGGGACAGGTGGTCCAGGACCGACTGGTTGGCCTCCCAGCCGTCCGGGAACTTGACCGGCACCCCCAGCTGTACCGGCTCCGCCGACGGGTGGGCGTCCAGGAGCTCCGCGATCCCCGCCCGGGCGACCACGACGCAGGCGTGCCGGTGCCGGGACGCCAGGACGCAAAGCCGCCCTGACTCCAGGTGGAAGGCCGTGGCGTCGCGCCGCCCCGAGAGCGGGTGGAGGACGATGGTCACGTCGTACTCGCGCCCCTGCAGGCGGTTGGCCGTGTCCACGGTGATCTCCGCGGGCACCCCGGCGGCCCGGATCGCGGCGACCTGGTCGCGGTGGGCGGCGCCGACGGCGATGCGGTCCGGCGTCACCGGGCGCTCGCCCTGCTCGGAGGAGGCCACGGCACCCCGCTGCAGCAGCCGGGACGCCAGCAGGGCCACCGCCTGCACGGCCTCCCCGTCCGTACGGACCGTGTGCCGGTTGGGCAGCTCCAGCAGCGCCCAACCCGACCGGGCCGCCTCCTCCAGGGCCCGGTCGTGCACGGTCCCCATGCCGCCGGTCATCAGCTCCAGCCGCCGATCACCATGCGACGTGCCCGAGCGGAACCCGGTGAACGGGTAGAACGCCTGCGACACCACCGGCGCGGCCGACGCGGGCAGCCGCCACGAGACCGGCAACCGGTGCACCGGCAGGTCCGGGTTGTGCCGCAGAAGGACCGACACCGCGCTCTGCAGCGGATCCCACGACAGCCCCGACCACCGGTCCCCGTCCACGATCGAGAACGGGTCGAGCTGTCCGGGATCGCCCACGAACAGCGCCCGCTCGAACAGCCCCGCGATCCGCAGCAGCTTGTCCGAGCGCATCTGGTACGCCTCGTCCACGATCGCCCACGGCCACACCCGATCGCCGATCCAGGCCCACTTGTCCGCGGTGGCGATGACGATGTCCGGATCGCCCAGATCCTGGATCCGGGTGCCGACCCGTACACCGGGCAGCTCCAGCAACCGCAGCGGCGGCACGTACCCGCCGGCCGACAGCCGGCCCACGGTCAGGTGGGGGTGCTTCTCGGAGATGCGGGTCACCAGGTCGTCGACCTGCTCGTTCGTCTGGGCGACGATCATCAGGGGCTCGCCGGTCGCCGCGATGTGCGCCGCCGCCCGTACCACCAGCGTGGACTTGCCCGCCCCCGGCGGCGAGTCGACCACCACGCCGCGGTGCCGGGGCAGGTCGGCGAGGACGTTCCTGATGACCTGCTCCGGGCTGCCGGGCTCTGGGCTGCCGGTCACGACCACTCCTCCTGCGCGTCCTCGTCGTCGGGCACGTACTCCTGCGGCGGCCCGCCGTGCGTCCACGGCGTGGCCTCGGCGTCGGGGAGGTTCGGGGAGCCCTGGAAGTCGTCCGTCAGCGAGGTGTAGCAGACGCGCTCCCCGACCTCGGGCACGGCTCCGGGCGCCGCCGTCTTGCCCCGGCCCATGCCCTTGGTGATCTTCAGGGTGACCAGGCCGTCGCCGGCCGACACCAGCTCGG
This sequence comes from Nonomuraea sp. NPDC049784, assembly GCF_040659615.1. Taxonomy (NCBI): domain Bacteria; kingdom Bacillati; phylum Actinomycetota; class Actinomycetes; order Streptosporangiales; family Streptosporangiaceae; genus Nonomuraea; species Nonomuraea sp. NPDC049784. The sequence continues at coordinate 2,498 of NZ_JBFAMX010000297.1, read as the reverse complement.
CGCCCTGGCCGCGGCGTTGCGGGGTGCCCAGGGAGGTGCCGGGCGCGAGGCGTACCGGGTCGTCGGTCTTGATCACCACCAGCGGGCGGAGCTTGCGGGAGCGGCCTTCGCCCTCGGTGTTGTCGGGGACCGTCTCGACCACCTCGCCCGCGAACGCCTCCCCGGTGAGCCGGTACTCGGCCATGATCAGGGGGTCGTCGTACGCGCGCTGCACGTCGTAGGCGGCCTGGGCGCGTTCCATGCGGGCCAGCTTGGCCGCGGCGGCGATCGCCCCGTCGCGCCTGGGCTGCGGCGCCGCGCTCTCGGCGATGTGCGCCGCCATGCCGCTGAACGAGCCGCGGTCCTGCTCCCACCGCTGAGCCACGCCGGCCCCCTCGGGAAGCCCGGAGAGCAGGTCGATCGCCTGCCACATGAGCCGCCACGTCGGCTCCAGCTGGGTGCGCAGCGCCTCGGTGATCCGCTCGGGCGACCCGTTCTCGATCGCCGGGGCCAGCACCTCGGCGTCGAACCCCGGATCGGTCGCAGGCCCGGCGGGCGGCCAGATCAGCGGGTCCTCGGCCTCGTCGCTCGGCCCCGTGGTGATCCAGGCGAGCAGCGCGGCCAGGTTGGCGTCCTCCAGGGAGCTCTGCCCGCTCGCCCAGTGCCGCGCCAGCTCCTCGGTCGCCGCCGTCATCAGCGACGAGCCCGGGTACGCCGCCCGTTCCGCGAGGTAGGTCAGCCACCGCCCCAGCAGCGGCACCCCCTCGGGCACCGGATAGGGCCCGTCGGTGCGGCGGAAGCGCGTCGAGCGGCCGAGCAGCCTGGTGAAGGCGATGCCGGCCGGGTTCGGGACGATGAGCTGCGGCGCGTCCAGCGCCCGCTCGTAGGGGTCGGCGTTCTTGCGCTCCACCGTCTCGGTGTCGGCCACGAAACCCTCGATGTACGGCAGCAGCACCCCCGCCAGCTCGGCGGCCCAGGCGAAGCGCAGGTCGCGGTTGCGCGGCTGGGCCACCACGAGCAGCTGCGGCCGTTGTCTGTCGGTGCCGAGCATGGCGGCGAGGGGAGCGGCGGCCTCGCCCGACAGCTTGAGCGGGATGAACACCATCGGCCGGTCTGACAGACGGCAGTGCCTGACGGTCGCGACGGGCTGCGCAATGCCCTTGTCCAGGGCCCGCAGCCGCGCGAGCGAGGTCAGCAAACTCACGTGAGGCACTCCCTGCGCAGGCGTTCGGCGTTGCGGAGCTGCCGGGCGATCTCCTCCTGCCCCTCGGCGGGGTCGCGGGCGCCGTCGGCCAGCCCGAGCGCCTCCGCCACCGAGCCCACCCCGCCCAGCTCGTCACGCACCTGCCGGCCGAGGAGGTCGGACGCGCCCTCCTGGCGGGCCTCGTCCCGGCAGAAGAAGCACATGTCGCACGTGGACAGGCAGTCGGGCGCGTACCGGGCGGTGGTCCTGCGCAGCGCGTCGGCCAGCTCGGCCACGGGCCGGGTGGGCCGGCCGTCCTCGTCGGGCCGCAGGTCGAACGTCAGGTCGTCGGGCAGCCCCTCGAGCAGCCGGTCGAGCGTGGTCATCCGGGTGAGCTGGCGGCGCAGCACGGCCAGTTGCCTGCGCACGTCGACCAGGGTCGCGACGGGCCGGTTGGCGAAGTTCTCGGGGCAGACCAGCACCACGTCGTGCGAGACCTTCAGCGGGTCGTGGCCGAGCTCCTCCAGCAGCGTGCGCAGCGCCAGCACGTACACCGCCGCCTGCCGCGCGGCCGCCGCCACCGCCGACGGGTCGGCCTGCCCGTCGATCACCGCGAACGACTTGATCTCCACGATGTGGAAGCGGCCGCCGAGCTGGAAGGCCACCACGTCGGGCTCCAGGTAGGCGGTGTGGCCGGCGATCTCCAGGCTGAGCAGCGGGTGGTCGTACAGCGTGCCCGCGTCCTGGCCCTCGCGCGCCGCGCGGTCGATCAGCGCGCGGGTGTGGGAGTGGCGCAGATGGGCGCCGACGTTCTCGACGTCGTGGTAGGCGACCTCGGCGACCGGCAGATTCAGCAGCTCGCGGAGCATGCGCAGCAACTCCGCGCACCCGTCGGCCTTGACCAGTGACTCGAACACGTTGCCGCGCGTGATCGCGAACGGCGACTGCCCGAACGGCGCGGGAAAGCCCAGGTACCGGGCCGCGGCGTCCTTGTCGATGCCGGCGCCGTCGAGGAGTGCCCGGCGGCTGCAGCCGGGGTTGGCGGCCAGGGCCGCGATCGCGCGGGCGTCGTGCGGCCGCGGCGGCGTCGTGCCCCGCAACGCGTCGAGCCGGTACACGTGATCGCCTTCGCGCTTCAAGCCGCTCACTTCGCCTTCTCCCTCTTGATCGTGCTCAGCGTAGCGGCGCCGAACAGGCGAGCCGCGTCACCGAGCTGCGCCGCGGCGCGTTGGGCCAGCTCGGCGCGATCCCGCGTGTCGCGTTCGCCGTGCACGCGCAGCTCGGCGCGGGCCGCCTCGATGACCCGCTCGGGGTCGGGCGGGCCCAGTGTGCCGTC